>DCIP01000136.1 GCA_002317115.1 Candidatus Scybalocola fimicaballi | reverse complement strand
ACTGGCAAACAGTGCATGAAGTGTCCGTTGTTTGTCAACGCCATCTTCTCTGTTGTGATTGTCCACGACATATCCTTGCTCAAAATCTGTCCGTAGTTAGGATCCTGGTATGCACTCCAGTTCTTTGCATATACGAAATCAGCTCCGGCAAGTGCCTTGTCCTGATCATACTCTACCTTTGCTCCTCTTACGAACTGCTCTGCCAACTCGTATCCCTTTGGATGTGTGATTACGAAGTCGACGTCGGCCTCGTTCATGAAATCAGCGAATGAGTTTGGAACAGCCTGTGGAAGGGCTTTGGGATGTGGTGCCCATGTCAACACAACCTTTGGACGCTTAACCTCCTTAAACTCCTCGATTGTGATTAGGTCTGCGAATGCCTGTAGTGGGTGGCAAGTGGCTGACTCCATTGAGAAAACTGGTTTGCCAGAGTATTTGATAAACTGGTTGATGATTGTCTCCTCGTAGTCGAACTGCTTGCTCTCGAAACGCGCGAAGCTTCTTACTCCGATGATGTCGCAGAATGATGCCATCACTGGGATTGCCTCAAGCAAGTGTTCGCTCTTGTCTCCATCCATGATGACGCCACGCTCTGTCTCAAGCTTCCAAGCACCCTGGTTTACGTCTAGAACCATTGTGTTCATTCCAAGGTTCATACCTGCCTTCTGTGTAGACAAGCGTGTACGCAAACTGTTGTTGAAGAATACCATAAGCAATGTCTTGTTCTTTCCAAGATGCTGGTATCCAAATCTGTTCTTCTTTACTTCCAATGCCTCCTTAACGGCTGCGTTCAAATCGCCAAGATCCTTGACCCCTGTATAATATCTCATCTTTTTTTAAATTATAAATTATAAATGCGAAATGCTAAATTATTACGCATTTTGCATTTTTTGATTCTTTTTTTTGTACGCTCGGCCTACGGCCTCGCGTTGGGGGAGGGGCAAGGGCGTTCCGCCCTTTGCAATCCTCATTTTTGGACTACTGCTATATAATCTCCTAATTAATTGCATTTAGCATTTATTTTCTTACTTGTCCGTTGCCTTCGATGATCCACTTGTAGGTAGTGATCTCCTCAAGTGCCATAGGTCCACGGGCATGAAGCTTCTGAGTGGAGATTCCGATTTCAGCACCAAGGCCAAACTGAGCTCCGTCTGTGAAGCTTGTTGGGGCATTCTGGTAGACGCAGGCAGCATCCACCATCTTGACGAATTTGGCAAGAGTCTCCTTGTTCTCGCTGATTATTGCTTCTGAGTGCTTAGACGAATATTTTGAGATGTGGTCGATTGCACAGTTCACACAACCAACAGTCTTGATGGCCATCTTATAGTCCTGGAACTCACAACCGAAATGCTCTTCTGTGGCTTTCTCAATCAGATGTTTTGGATAGACACCGTCTTTGATAAGCTGGTCGTATGCCTGCTCGTCTGCGTATAGAATCACATTCTTTTCACTCATGTCGATACATAGAGCAGTAAGATCTGATAGTCTGCTCTGGTTGATAAGCAGGCAGTCAAGAGCATTACATACGCTCACGCGGCGAGTCTTGCCGTTGTTGATGATTGCTCTTCCTTTCTCTAAATCTCCGTCCTTGTCGAAATATGTGTGGACCACTCCGGCTCCTGTCTCAATGACATTCACCTTAGCGTTCTCTCTAACAAACTTGATCAAACCTGCGCTTCCACGTGGGATAAGCAGGTCGACGTAATCGCGTGCGGCAAGCAAATCGGCTGTAGCCTCGCGTCCAGCTGGCATCAAAGCCACGATGTCTGGGTTTACGTTGTGCTGCTTCAATACATTGTGGATGATATTGACGATAGCTGAGTTGCTGTCGAATGCGTCTGTTCCTCCCTTTAGCACACAAGCGTTACCCGACTTCAAGCATAGGCTGAACACGTCGAAAGTTACGTTTGGACGAGCCTCATAGATGATTCCGATCACACCGAATGGCACACTCACACGCTTGATCTTCAAACCGTTTGGAAGAGTGTTCTCCTTAGATGATTTGCCAAGTGGCGACGGTAGGGTAGCGACGTTGCGGATGTCTGACGCAATTCCGTCGATACGCTCCTTTGTAAGTTTCAAACGGTCGTACATTGGGTTGGCTGGATCCATCTTAGCCAAGTCTTTCTCGTTGGCTGATAGAATCTCAGCGCAGTTGCCTTCTGCGGCGTCTGCCAAAGCACGAAGGATCTCGTTGATCTTGCTCTCGGATAGAAGGTTCAATTCAGATGATGCCTTCTGTACCTTTTTGAAAATATCTATATTGCTCATAATTCTTATCTATATGCTGTTAGATGTTATATCACATCTAACATTTTATTCCCATTTGAAAATATCCTCTTTAGACAAAGGTTTTTCCTTTTCTCTCCAGTTGAAACCTCTTAGTGTCTTTTCCTTCTCTGGTATTCTTCCCGGAGGATACATTGTGCCTTTTGATTCCGGAGTCATCTTGATCCTATCCATTTTTTTGTTGTTCAAGAAAATCGATAGCATCTGTCCTTCACACTTATTGATTCCGATTAGTTTGTTGTAGTCGTCTTGAGCATAGTAAACGGATGTCGCGTTGCCCATCATGTCAAGGTGGTCGAGATAACTCTTCTCGAAATAGCCTTTGGCTTCGCGTCCGTTAAGCTGGTCGAAACAGTCGATGGCCTGCTGCTGGATCACGAATGCGTTGCCACGGATATGCATCCAGTTAGGCTTGTTGTTTTTCGTGAAGATCTTGATGGTATCGCCTGTTATCTGGCTCTCATCCGACCATAGCACTGGATTGCCGTCGAGACGGATCAAAGAATCCAATTCTATATACGACATGGAATCTCCCTTTGCCTGCATATCGTTGCTGAATAGCTTGACGTGGTGGAAAGCATAAAGCTCTCTCTTTGTTGTGTCGACGGGGGACTGATGGTACTTGATGGTGTCTCCGTGAACGAACATTGTGTCGTCTGGGTTAGAGAAGTCCATCATGCATGCTTTGCCCACTACGAGTCCGCTGTTTGGATTGTTCTGCATCCACGCGTAATCGCCGGAAAAACCGGTATGCGATGAGTCGTCGAGTGCCAACGCGTCGCCCCACATCTCCACTATGTTAGTCAAACTTGAGAAGTGGATGGAGTCGGCTGTCATCTTGGATCCTTTCTTGCTTGTCAAGACGGAATGGTTGTAAAGTCTACCATATCTGTCGACGGTGTTTGTCCAGGCGTGGGTTGTCTCAATCGTATAGTCGGTGTGGTAGATTGTCGACGGTCCGAACACGGATGAGATATTCTGTTTCTGGTCAAACTTCAACGAGTCTGTCAGAATCTTAGTCTCTCCGCTTACCATTGTGACGTTGCCTTTGAAGAACGACACCTTGCTATTAGGGTAGTAGTAGCCTACTTTTGATACGATATCAAACTGTGGATCGACGAGATGGCCCCCGTCTGCGTAATAGCCGTAGTTGGCGTCACGGTAGTAGTCGAGCCAGTCGGTAGTCAGTGTCATGCCACCGTTGTGAAGCTCCGCCCCACCACGCACTTTGATTATTCGTGTGTTGCCATCGTAATACATCGAGTTGGATGTCATCGTCATGGTGTCCTGCACCACACGACAGTTGCCGAAAGCGTCAAACGAATTGTTGGTGTCGTAGAAATACGCACTGTCGCAGTACATCACAGCGTCGTCGTGGCGGAATCTTACGTTTCCACGCAGAATCTGATAGTCACGCCCGTGCTCCTTGTCGAAGGATAGCTCCTCGCTATTCTCAAGGATCACATTGGTTGCCGCATTTGCTGAAACTGCAAAAATGCAGAGTAAATATAAATATGTCTTTTTTAATAGACTCATATTATTATCTATCGGATCTTTTATTTAATCCAACCTTCATGCTGGAAGTCACATTTCTTCCAATTCTCATCGATACGGACGTAAGTCTTCTTCTGCTTCTTCGCAATCCAGTTGTCCAATTTCTCCTGCTTCTTATGTGCCTCATACATGTTCTTAAGAAGCGCGAAGTCGTGGCTCATGTCGGCCTTGTGCGCTTTTGTCTTGCTCTTTAGTTTGGCGATACAATAAACCTGCTTTCCCGAACGGTCAACCATTAGGAATGGCTTTGATATCTCACCCTCTTCCAAAGAGTAGACTGCTCTGCCGACCTCCTGAGGAAGCTCCTGCATCTGATGCTTAGTCGAGCCTGTCTGCATGTTAGTAAGGATACCCGAACAGTTGCGAGTGTTCTTGTCTGTAGAGTAGAGCGCCACACACTGCTCGAATGTGAATTTCTTTTCGTTGATCACGTTGGCGATACTGTCGATACGCTCTTTCGCCTTGTTCATATTCTCCAAAGATGCTTTAGGCTTAAGAAGGATATGTCGTGTGTTCACTTTCTCGTCTTTTCTTTCGATAAGCTGGATAAGGTGGAATCCAAACTCACTCTCTACAATCTTAGAGATTTTGCCTGGCTCGTACATTGCAAATGCGACGTCGGCAAATTCTTTTACCAACTGACCTCTTCCCATGAATCCAAGTTCACCGCCTCTCTTTGCACTCTCTGTGTCTTCAGAGTAGAAGATAGCCAATGTAGAGAATGATGTGCTGCCGTCGTCACAACGTTTCTGGAAATCACGTAGCTTATCCTTCACCTCCTCAATCTCCTCTTTAGTGATGAATGGCTCGACTGTCAAGATCTGCACCTCCACCTGATTAGGAATGTTAGGTAGGCTGTCTTCTGGAAGATTGTTGACGAACTTGCGGATTTCTGCAGGAGTGGACTGAACGTGGCCGACGATCTTGTTCTGCACCTGCTGCACCAACTGCTGAGTGCGGACCATATCTTTCAACTCTGTGCGGATATCCTCGTAGTCTTTCATGAAATACTCAGCGAGTTTTTCCTTTGAGCCGATCTGTCCCACCATATAGCTTAGACGCATCTCCACCTGTTGGTCGACCTGTTTCTCGTCTGCCTCGATACTGTCGATTTTAGCCTGGTCGAGGAACAGTTTTGTAAGGGCCATCTGTTCTGGAATATAGCAGTAGGGATCACCGTTGATTTTCTCTCCCTCCATCTGCATGCGGACTTTCTGCTCCTCCACGTCTGATTTAAGGATAATCTCGTCGCCGACAATCCATGCAATCTCATCTACGATGTTGCTTTGTGAAAATGCTGACACTGCAAGGTTCAGCCAAAACAATATGGAAATAAATTTTATCTTTTTCATTTTTTCTCGTTTCTGATCAAAGCTTTCGACTTGATAGCTTCGTTGTAAGCGTCGTCTGCAAGTTTACGTAAGAAATTAGCTTTCTTCTGCTCAATCATCATGTTTTCGATTCTCTCCTTCACGTAGACGAAAGGCTGTTTGTCTCCGACCTTGATGTGGTCCTGAACCACAAGGATATAGATGTTTTCCTCATCAGTACTCTCGAAATGGTTCTTCTGCTCAAAAGAGTGAGTACGAGAGATATCGGACATTCCAAGACGCTGGACAGCTGCGATAGGAGTCCATTCGCTGTCGAAATATTTGACCTTCAGGCTATATTTGGTTGCGATGGGCTCAATGGCGCTGATGCTGATTTCTGCGAACTTAAGCAATGGGTTGATTTCTGCCTTTGCCTGCGACTTCACTGGCATAGTGATGAAGATTCCGTTGAACAGAGTCTCGTGAGCGGTGTAAAGGTCTGCGTTGTTATTGTAGAATTCAATAAGGTCAGCTTCTTTGATAGGGTTGCTTAGTTTCTCACGTATCAAATGCTGCTGATATTCGTAGATCATCAACGACTTACGGTATTTCTCAACAAGCAGGTCAACCTCTTCTGTCTCTGTGATGTTTTCTTCCGCTTTTTGGTATAGAAGTTCCTCCACCGCCCAGTTGCGGATGTAGTTGTCGATGCTCTTTATACTGTCCTCGTACGACATGTCTGGAGAAAGGACACTTTTGACATCGTCCTCGTATAAAGGTTTGCCGTTCAACTCTGCAATAGGCGCAACTCCTTTACCGAAGTATTTACATGACGAAAAGCAGCACATAGAAGTAAGTGCTGCTATTCCAATCATTTCAAATATTTTTTTTGTGTTTGCCATATTTAATGGTTATTCACTGTTTTGTAAACGTCTTCTTTAATGATCACTGGATATATTCGTCGGTTTCTGTTGATCCAATTCTTCTCTAATTCTTTCTGGTAGTCGGCGATTACCTTACCCTTCACCAAAGTATGCCACTGTGGAATCTTCGACTCGTTTCCGTATAGGTAGACGATTGGGTATTTCTCAACCTCTACTGTAGAGTCGGCTGGAATTGTCTTGAAGTAATACTTGTCAAGGATGGCGTTCTCGCCGGCTTTCCAAGCTCCCTTCTTGGCCATAAATCCGCTCCAAACGTTTTCTCTGACAAGCTCATAGAAGTTGAAAGCGTCCAGGTTAGGGTTCTTTGCCGCATAATTCTTGATCTTCTTTAAAGTATCTTTGTTTGCGACCGAGTAGATGATTCCTACCCATTTAGGCTCGTCATACTGATAGTTCTCTTTTCTTGCGCGGAAGAACTTAGACAAGCTGTCTGGCTTTGTCGACTTGTGTCCCCAGATGTTGTGCTCGCTTGCTGCGTACACTAACAGACCATCGCTGTACTCCTTCAAAGCGTAGACGAATTCCTTGTTCTTCTTCGCAATGTTCAACAACTCGCTGTTCAATGCGTCTCCGTCTACTCTGCTATAGATATAGTTGAGCATGTTCTGCTTGTACGATAGGTTTGTGTCGATAGGAATGGAAGTCTTAATGTATCTGTCAATAGTCTTTTCTCTATATGAAGCCTGGAACTTTATAAGATCATCTCTGAAAATCTCTGTTGTGACATCATCGCCATTGTAGACGTACCATGTTCCGTCGATTTTGTTCAAAGAGTCTTTCATGTCATTTGAGTCTGTGAACTCATATTTTGTGACAAGATTAAGAATTGAGTCGTTGACTGCAAATCCACGTCTTTCACGAAGGTTGACTGCGACTTTTCCCTTTACTGCCTCGTAGCGGTCTCCGCTCATGACTCTTTTCTTCAAAGCCTCATATTTGGCACTGTCAAGAGGCACTGCTGTCTCCATCTTGTTTACCTTGAAAATATGGTGTCCGAACTGGCTCTTGAATTTCTGGATGTCTCCTACAGGCATCTTGAATAGCTTGTCCACAACTTCCTGAGGATACATTCCGTTGTCCTTCACAACCATGTGCCCTTTGTCTTTCTTCGCGTTGCCCTTCATGGAATATTTTGTGACAACCTTGTCGAATTTTTTGCTCTTCTTAGCGCTTGCGAACACGGAATCAACGTATGTCTCACGTGTTTCTATAGGGAAGAAGATTTCTTGTGCCTCTACACTTATCGCTCTTGGACGACGGTCGTGAATGTAGACGATGTGATATCCGAACTGAGTTGTGAATGGCTCGCTGAACTCTCCGACTGGAGTGGTGTATGCCACTGTCTCGAAATCGTAGACCATGTCAAAAACAGAGAACTCTCCCAAGAAGCCTCCTCTTGCGGCACTACCGCAATCTGAGTTGGCCTTCGCCAAATCGAAAAACTTCTCGCCTTTCTTTAGACGGGCGTATATGTCCTCAATCTTCTTTCTTGATTTCTCGTTGACTCCCTTGATAAGGATATGGCTTGCTGTCACGTACTCCTGCTCACGTCTGTAAGCCTCGTTGACGAACTGCTTCTCCAAAGTCTTGTCGATCATATATGGGTAAGCCAAATGCTTTGCGTACGACTCAAGCTCATTTGTATATGTGTTTAGCTTCAATTCTGGGAATGTCTTTGTCGCGTCAAATGCTTTCAACTTGTAGTTGATGAACAACTCTTTGTATTCATCCACGCTCATAGGACCATCAAGCGAGATATTGTTGTTCTTGTTGTACATGTACTCGAATTCTCCTCGTGTGATAGTGTCGTGTCTGTACGCGTCATTTCCGATGACCATAAGGACTGGATCGTCCGACTTGTTTAGAGTTTTCATCAATGATGGAAGATTGATGTCTACCGCAGATGCATTGACGCTTGCAAGCACACAAGCCGAAACCATGTATTTTGCTATACTCATTTCTCGTAAGTTTTATTATTTTGCAAATTTATCATTTTTTTTCTCTTTAATCATAATTAAAAGCTAAATTGAGCCTTAAAGAAGTGCTCTTTTTGTAATAACGTTGAAAATTGCTTCTTTATTTTGTGCTATTTTGTGCTATTCAACATTATTTGTAAACTTTTTTTCTTACATTTGTCGCCGATAATATTTATGCTAAATGGTTTATGGCGAGGTATGTATCACTGTTGTAAAAGGGGGTGAGGATGTTTCGGCCATGAATATAATCCTTTTTTGATGGCAACATTCGAAGAATTGGGTTTCAAAAATGAAATCCTAAAGGCTGTCTCCGACATGGGTTTTGTCGAGGCTATGCCGATCCAGGAGAAGGTTACTCCTTTTTTGCTAAGTGATGACGACAGAGACTTGGTGGCTCTGGCCCAAACCGGAACTGGTAAGACCGCAGGTTTTGGTCTGCCGGTACTTCAACTTACTGATGATTCCCGCAATCAGATCCAAACATTGATTCTTGCTCCTACACGTGAGCTATGCGTGCAGATCAGCAACGATCTGAAAAATTTCGCAAAGTACACTAAGGTTAAGGTTGTCCCTGTATACGGTGGTGAAAGCATCATCCGCCAGTTTAAGGACCTTGATGTGCAGCCGCAGATCCTTGTGGCTACACCTGGTCGTCTTATCGACCTTATCGACCGTAAGAAAGTGCATCTTGAAAATGTTAAGTTCCTTGTTCTCGACGAGGCTGACGAGATGCTCAACATGGGATTCAAGGATGATATCGAAAGAATCTTCAGCGAGATCCCTGAGGATCACCGTACTCTTCTTTTCTCGGCTACTATGCCGAAAGAGATTGCCAATATCGCCAAAAACTACATGAAGAACCATGTGGAGATTGCTATTGGTAAGAAAAACTCTGGCTCGGAAAACGTCAGCCATATTTACTATATGGTTGCTGCAAAAAACCGTTACGCTTGTCTGAAGCGTGTAGTCGACCTTAATCCGGATATCTACGGAATTGTGTTCTGCCGCACTCGCCAGGAGACTAAAGATATTGCTGAGGCTTTGATGAAGGACGGCTACAATGCCGACGCTCTTCATGGCGATTTGTCGCAGGCTCAGCGTGACGCTGTGATGCAGAAGTTCAGGATCAAGAATCTTCAGCTTTTGGTTGCTACCGACGTGGCTGCCCGTGGATTGGACGTGAATAATCTTACTCACGTTATCAACTACTGTTTGCCTGACGACGTGGAGAGCTACACTCACCGAAGCGGCCGTACTGGTAGAGCTGGACGTACAGGCGTCTCAATCAGTATCCTTCATTTGCGTGAGAAGGGCAAGATCCGTGAGATTGAGAAGATCATAGGCAAGGAGTTCGAGAAGAAGGATGTCCCTTCTGGAATCGAGGTTTGCTCTGCTCAGTTGAAGTCTATCCTAAATAAATTGAAGACAGTTGAGATCAACGAGGATCAGGTGTCCCAATACCTTGATATGGCTTACACAGAACTTGATGGTATGAGCCGTGAGGATATCATCAAGCATTTCGTATCATTGCAGTTCAACCAGTTTATCGAGTACTACAAGGATGCTGAGGATATCAACATCTCTGAGCGTCCGGAGCGTGGTGAACGTGGCGGACGTGACAGAAAGGGTAGACGTGGAGGTGACGATTCCGAAGGCAAGGAGAAGAAGGGATTGCGTGGCGGATATACACGTCCTGACTTCACTCGCTTGAAAATAAATAAGGGAGAGAACGTAGGATTCACTCCAAAGAAAGTGCTTGGCTTGATCAACGACACTGTCAACGACAAGCAGATCAGCATCCGTGATATCGAGATCACTCCTCGTTATACATTCTTCGATGTGCCAAACTCACATGTCCAGAAGATGTTCAAGGCATTCAACGAGGTTCACCGTGGCAGCGATATTGTTTTGGCTGAGGTGCAGGGAGAGCAGCGTGGACGCAGCCGCAACAGCGAAAGACGCAACAAAGATTTTGGAGACAAGGAGTTCGGCGGAAAGCGCAAGCGTGAGGAACGCAAGCACGACGATGACGAATGGGCTTACAAGAAACCAAGACACGAAAGACGAGGTGCTCCTTCCGACAACAGAAAAAGAAAGAAGGAAGGACAGCGTCGTAATAAGTATAATTAACGAAAACGAAAACGAAGACGAAAATCGTTTTGGTTATCGTTTTCGTTTTGGTTATCGTTTTCGTCAAATTAATAAATGGAAGACAAGTATCTGACAATCAGTGGTCCGGCGGAGGGATTGTACAAAGAAAAGGGTAGTAAGTTTATTGCCTTTGCAATTCCTGTATCAAACGTCGAACAGATTAAGGCGATACTTGAGGAGAAACGTAAGGAGCATCACGACGCACGCCACGTCTGCTATGCCTATATCTTAGGTGTGGACAAAGCGGATTATCGCAGCAATGATGATGGTGAACCGTCGGGTACGGCTGGGCGTCCGATACTTGGATCACTTCTTTCGGCAGGAGTGACGAATGTGTTGATTGCTGTGGTGCGATATTTCGGCGGGACAAAACTTGGCACGAGTGGTTTGATCAACGCCTACAAAGTGGCGTCGGCTGACGCTTTGGAGAATGCTGAGATCATAGAGAAGACTGTGGATGTGGAGATTCATGTCACTTTTGATTATCTGGTGATGAATGATGTGATGAAGATAATAAAGGATGTCGCTCCACAGGTGTTGTCGCAACAGTTTGACAACGACTGCAAAATGGTGCTTTCCATTCGTCAGAGTGACGCTCCCAACTTGATTGAGAGACTGAAAAAAGTTGAATCACTCATGATTGAAGACTGACATAATTAATACTGATATGAAAAAATTTATTCTTTTGACATTAGTCTCTTTGATTGCGTCTTTCGCAATGGGAGAAGAGAAAAAGAAATCCAGCACGGCTGATATTCTTTCTAATATCTTGTCGAACACAGGAGGTGGTTATTCCTACGACACAGATGGCAACGGAAAATCACAGGGTTTTTGGCTGACAACTGGATATACATTCAGAGTAGATAACAAATTGTCGGTATCTCCACGTTTCGTCTACAACTGGGATAAATTCAGCTGCAAGGACGGATACTCCGCTGATTACAAGTCTGTCCGTATTCCGGTCAGAGCCGACTACAGCCTTCTCAGCAATAGCAGTATTTCTCTTGGAGCTTACGGAGGAGTGGATGCTGAGAAAATCTTAAGAGTGTCGAACAACACTTATGGATACGACGTCCGACCATTCCAATGCTCTGTTTTTGCGGGAGCTTCAGGACGAATCGCCAATGTTGTGTCGGTAAATGTCGGCTATAGAATAGGTTTGCTTTCCTTTTATGAGGATGGCGTTGGAAGAAACAAAGGTTTTGAGTTTTCATTCAATTTCTAACGATAAAGAATCAGTTTTTGAAATAAAAAAACTAATTTTGACGGAGATTTTAATAAAATTAGATATAATGAGCTTTAGTTCAGACGCAAACAAAATATTTAATCAGGTTGTCGCAGACTATCACAAGAGCGACGACGTTGATGCTCAGATGAAGAATCCGTATCAGGCAGGTACGATTGAGGCGGTGTTATATTTGAAGAATTGGATCGATTCAGTACAATGGCATTTGGAGGATATCATACGTGATCCGCAGATCGATCCAGTTGAGGCGTTGAAGATCAAGCGTCGTATTGATAAGTCGAATCAGGATCGTACGGACCTTGTGGAGAGAATCGACAGTTATTTCTTGGAGAAATATCAGTCGGTGAATGTCAAGCCTACAGCTGTAATCAACACAGAGTCGCCAGCTTGGGCAATCGATCGTCTATCAATCCTGGCGTTGAAGATTTATCACATGCAGGCTGAGGTAGACCGTAAGGATGTCGATGCTGCTCATATCGAGGCATGTCAGAAAAAGCTGAATGTTCTTCTTGAGCAGAGAGTTGATTTGTCGTCGGCTATCGATCAGTTGATTTTAGACATTGAAAACGGAGATCGCTACATGAAGGTCTACAAGCAGATGAAAATGTACAACGATCCAAATCTTAACCCTGTGCTTTACGCAGCAGGCAAGTAGGCAATATAATGGCGAAGAGAGTATTGTTGATGAGATTGTCGGCGATGGGCGACGTTGCGATGACAGTGCCTGTCGTGGCTTCGTTTGCAAAAGCTTATCCCGACGTCGCTATCACTATGCTTTCTGCTCCACGTTTGCTGCCATTGTTCGCCAACATTCCCAACCTCACTTTTGTCGGAGTTGACAAAGGTGGCGCACATAAAGGAATCAAGGGGCTTCTTAAACTAAGCAAGGAGATTACCGCCGACGGCAAGTTTGATCAGATGATCGATCTTCATGATGTCCTACGCAGCAAACTGCTTCGTACATTCATGAGATTGAAGGGAACAAAGATCACTGTTGTTGACAAGGGCAGGGCAGAGAAGAAGGCATTGGTCAACGGGAAAAACAAGTCTCAGTTGAAACCGATGATCCAGCGCTACAAAGAAGCGTTTGAGAAAGCCGGATATACGTTTGAGATCGATTATCCTGGTTTCAATCCAAACTCAGGAATTGATTTTAATGCGGAGTTGAATCTACAGTCCCACGTCGCCAACATAGGAATTGCTCCATTTGCTCAGCATGAAGGCAAAATCTATCCGTTGGATAAGATGGAGAAAGTGGTTGAGATCTTGTCTGGTCGCAATATAGGAATCTACCTTTTCGGTGGCGGGCAGAAAGAGGAAGCGGTTTTCAATTCATGGGTGGAGAAATATCCCAACGTCGCATCGCTTTCGGGAAAATACAAACTGCAGGAAGAGATGGCGGCGATGAAGCAGATGGACCTTATGGTCACGATGGATTCGGCAAATATGCATCTCGCTTCTTTGTGCGGAGTCAAGGTCGTTTCTATTTGGGGGGCGACACATCCATATATGGGCTTTTATGGTTTTGGCCAGAATAAGGAAGACGCGATAGTCGCCAACTTGGATTGCCAGCCATGTTCGGCCTACGGAAATAAACCATGCAAACACGGAGACCGACGCTGCATGATGCAGATCACACCGGAGATGGTTTGCAAGAAACTTCTGGACATTCTAAAAATTGATTAATAGATAATTATCGTTTGCATAAAACGAAAACTAAGATAAATAATGGAAAAAATCATATTAACAGGAGACAGACCAACTGGTAAGTTGCATCTTGGACACTATGTAGGCTCATTGAAGAGACGTGTCGAGTTGCAGAATTCAGGATTGTATGACAAGATTTTCATCATGATCGCCGACGCACAGGCGTTGACTGATAACGCAGATAATCCAGAGAAGGTTCGCCAGAACATCATTGAGGTGGCTCTTGACTATCTTTCTGTAGGTTTGGATCCGACAAAGTCGACAATCTTCATTCAGAGCCAGGTGGCTGAGCTATGTGAGTTGGCTTTCTATTATATGAATCTTGTGACTGTCTCACGTTTGCAGAGAAATCCAACAGTAAAGACAGAGATCAAGTTGAGAAACTTCGAGGCTAACATTCCTGTCGGCTTCTTCTGTTATCCAATCTCACAGGCGGCTGATATCACAGCGTTCAAGGCGACAACAGTGCCAGTAGGAGAGGACCAGGCTCCAATGATCGAGCAGACACGTGAGATCGTAAACAGATTCAACCACATCTACGGAGAGACATTGGTTGAGCCAAATATCCTATTGCCAGACAATGCGGCTTGCTTGCGTTTGCCAGGAACAGACGGAAAGGCAAAGATGAGTAAGTCTCTTGGCAACTGTATCTACCTTTCTGATTCAGAAGCTGACGTACAGAAGAAGGTTAAGTCGATGTTTACTGATCCAACACACTTGAAGGTGTCTGATCCAGGTAAACTTGAGGGAAATGCCGTCTTCACATATCTTGACGCGTTCAGCCGTGACGAGCACTTCGCAGAGTTCCTTCCTGAGTATGCTAATCTACAGGAGTTGAAGGACCACTACACAAGAGGTGGACTTGGCGACATGAAGGTCAAAATGTTCTTGAACTCAATTCTTCAGGAAGAGTTGAATCCAATCCGAGCAAGAAGAAAAGAGCTTGAGAAAGATATCGAGGAAATTTACAGAATCTTGAAGAAGGGTTCTGATATCGCGAGAGAAAAAGCCGCACAGACATTGTCAGAGGTTCGCGCATCAATGAAGATTAATTATTTCGACGACGCCGAACTAATCAAGGCACAAGCAGCAAAGTACTCAAGCGCAGAGTAATTTGTCAACATATAAGAGTCAAGAATTTGAATTAATTTGGATTCTTGACTCTTTTTTTTAATTTTGCCGAAAAGTATATTACCATCCGGCTAGAGAAAGGAGGAATTTTAACAGTCGGTTAGTCCTTATGTAGAAAAGAAATGTCAGTTTGCAGATTTTTTCTACTAACAACACTATTAATTCTATATGCCAAACACTAATGCCCATGAAACAATTCAACAGAAGTTAACATTAACTGTGAAAATGTGTTAAATAACATTTTTACTACATTCTTTGTGCAAACAAGCGAATGTTTTTGCTCTATTATGCTAAAAAATATTAGTAAATTGAATATATTTGTCACATTTTAGAGATAGAAAGTGAAATAAAAATTAATAATAATTAACAAAAGGTAAAGATGAGGAAGATTTTTTTATCTGTCGCAATGATGTCCTCAGCACTAACTGTGATGGCCGATAGAACCATCAAGGGTGTTGTGAAAGATGCGAAAGAACCTCTACCGTTCGCTAACGTAGTAATCAAAGGTACTACAATCGGAACAAACACCGATATGGACGGTAACTACGAAATTGAAGTGCCAGAAGGTGCTGTTCTAGAGTTCTCTTACTCTGGTTATGAGACACAGACAAGAAAGATCACTGCAAAGACAGGATCTACTCTTAATGTTGTTTTGTCAGAGGAAATGCTTGAGGAGTTGGTCGTAACAGGTTATGGAGTTCAGAAGAAGAGTGACGTAACAGGATCAGTATCTTCTCTAAGCGAGGACAAACTAAAGGAGAGTGTTGCCACATCAATCGACCAGGCAATGGCAGGTCGTGTGTCAGGTGTTAGTGTAGCATCTTCATCAGGTCAGCCAGGACAGGCAACATCTGTACGTGTGCGTGGTGTCAACTCTTTGTCTGGTTCAACTGAGCCTTTGTACGTTGTAGACGGTATGCCAATCGGTGGTGGAGACGCTTCACACTCTGCATCATCTAACCCATTGGCTTCAATCAACCCAGCAGATATCGTATCAATGGAGGTGTTGAAGGATGCCTCTGCAACAGCTATTTACGGTTCTCGTGCCGCTAATGGTGTCGTTATGATCACAACTCGTAAGGGTAAGAGCGGTGACGCTAAGATCTCTTACGACGGTAGCTTCTCTCTATCTCAGTTCACTAAGAGATACGACATGATGAACCTAAAGGAGTATGCAGAATATCAGAATGAGCAGCAGGTTATCAACTTCCGTGGTGGCGATCCTGATGCCCTATTGATCAACCCTAAGGTTCTTGGTGAGGGTACAGATTGGCAGGACGAGTTGTTCAAGAATGGTCTTGGACACAGCCATCAGATAAGCGTTTCTGGAGGTACAGATAAGACTACATATAGTGTGTCTATGGGTTACACTGGCCAGGAAGGTGTTATGGCAAGCTCAGATTATAAGCGTATCAACGGCCGTATCAATTTGGAGACTCAGGCGAAGGATTGGATGAAGGTAGGTATGAACGTCGGTGTGACTCGTCAGGAGAAGACTACTATCCGTAACATCCTTGACTTGTCAGCAAACAGCGCGTCTATCGGTAACTTCGACAACATGGATGAGTCAATCATTATCCAGACATTGCTTCAGCTTCCTTCAAGCCAGCCATACCGTTTGAATGGTGAGCCATACGGACCTGAGGATAATGAAGGTATCAAGTTGAATCCAATCGCCAATCTTGAAATGTCTCCAGTAGAGAGAACTGAGTTCAACGTATTGGGTGGTGTATTCCTTGATTTGACTTTGTTCGATGCTAAGAAGAGAGATCAGGCAAAATTGGATGCCAAGGCTAAGGAAGAGGGTCTAGACAAGGCTGAGTCAACTAAGGTCAACGAGAACAGAATCTCTTGGAGAAATGAGTTTGGTATTGATGTCACTAATGCTGACGAGAGCTACTTTGAGCCATATTTCTACTACAGTGAGAAATTCAACCGTCCAGAGCAGGACGCTTCATTGAAGTCTGGAGATTACAAGAACAACTCAATCCGTTTCTCTTCATACGCTACATGGTTGCACGACTTTAATAAGAAGCACAATTTGAACTTGATGGTTGGTACTGAGTTCAACAAGTACTCTTATAATGGTATCGTTATGAACCACAAGGGTTATACTAAGGGTTCAATCGTGGTTCCTCATGCAGCAACAGAAGGTCATACAGTAGTTTCTAACTTCCTTGGAGATGGATCAATGGCATCATTCTTCGGTCGTGCTAACTACAGCATCGCAGGAAAGTATTTGTTCACAGCAACAGGCCGTGCCGATGGTTCTTCTAACTTCGCTCCAGGTAATAAGTGGGGATTCTTCCCATCAGTCAGCTTCGCATGGCGTCTAGAGGAAGAGGATTGGGCAAAGAATAGCGAAGCATTCCAGAAAATCTTCTCAGCATTCAAGGTACGTGCAGGTTACGGACAGACTGGTAATGCAAACTGTGAACAGGCTCACTTGGCAACAGTTTCTAACATCGCTACTTCTGGTATCTATGGACCAAGCCAGTACACTAACCCAGATTTGACATGGGAGACTAACTCAATGGCAAACTTAGGTTTGGATCTTGGATTCCTTGGCGGTAAGATGAACGTGACAATTGATGGTTACTATAAGAAGAACACAGACTTGCTTTTGAAGCAGTCTCTTCCTGCTTACGTTGGCCAGTCAGGTTATCTAAATATCGCTCCTTCTTATGTTAACGCAGGTTCTATCCAGAACGTCGGTATGGATTTGACAATTGGAGCTCAGATCATCGACAAGAAGATTAACGAGAGAACTAAGTTCGTATGGGAGTCTGACTTGACATTCTCTTTGGTACGTTCTAAGGTGCTTGACCTAGGATCTTCATGTGAGGCTATCTGGAATACAGACGGTTCTCCACGTGGTAGATACTTCTTGTTTACAACAGACCAGAAGATCAATAAGACAGTTGTTGACGAGGCTCCTGGTAAGTTCTGGGGTAAGAAATATCTAGGTGTGGCTAAGGACAAGGAAGAGGCAGATGCACACGGCGTAGGTGTTGGTGACATGATGTTCTCTGATGAGGAGACTTGGATTGGAGATCCAAACCCAGCATTCACAGCAGGTTGGAGCAACTCATTCTCTATAGGCCAGTGGACATTGAACGTACAGTTGAACGCAACTGTAGGTAACGATGTTTACAACCTAGTTCGTATGAAGTTGGAGCAGAACTCAGCTGACTCTAAGTGGTACAACCAGTTGGCTGATGTAATGAACTTTGCAAAGATCGAAGGAAAGGATGACGACGCTCACGTTGTTAACGATACTAAGTTCCCTGCTCCTACTGTAACAGATAAGGGTCAGAAGGCAATTTCAGATCGTTATGTTGAGGATGGCTCATTCTTGAGAATTCAGAATATCGGTTTGACTTACAAGTTCCGTCCAGAGGCAAACAAGAAGTTGCATATCGAAGGTCTTCGTGTTTCAGCATCTTGCTCAAATGTAGCTACTATAACTGGTTACTCAGGTTACGATCCTGAAAACCCAGGTAGTGCAATCCGTCAGGGTGTGGATGAGGCTCGTTACCCATCTCCACGTACATACTCTTTGGGCTTAGGCTTTAGTTTCTAATTGTAATGCAAGAGAAAAATTATGAAAGCAATTTATAAATCAATCGCTCTTCTATTTGGAGCAATGTCGATTTTCTCTTCGTGTGAGGATTTCTTGACTCGTGATCCTCAGGATTCATACCTTTTGGATGGATATTTGAATACAGACGCGAAGTTGAAGGATTATACAACACAGATTTACGGACCTTTGACTTGGAACGGATTTGATGACAAGTTCTCATGGTGTGTAGGTGAGCTTTACTCAGGTAATGTTTACCACAACTTTGCCGATGAGGGTCAGTTCCACTTCATGGAGTTTACAGACAACAACTCGCATATCGCTAATGGTTATACATCTTTGTATTCAGTAATCGCAAGATGTAACCACATCATTAATGAGGTTCCTGAAATCGCACGTAGAAACGGTGTTTCTGAGGATGCAATCAAAACTGCAGTTGGTGAGGCTAAGATGTTCCGTGGAATGGCTTACTTCTTCTTGGCAGAGTACTGGGGCGCAACACCAATCGTTCTAGACAACTCTAAGGATGTTGCAGGTGATTTGGCTCCTGAGGTCACAAAAGCAAACAGAAAGTCTTTGTACAAGTTGATTGAGATGGATTGGAAGGATGCAGAGGAGATGCTTCCTGAAACTCGTCAGCCAGACTGTCGTGCATGGAAGGCTTCTGCAACTGGTATGTTGGCAAAACTTTATGTGACAATGGCTTCTTGCCAGGCTAATTTGGATGACGAAGGATCTTACAAGTGTGATGATCCTAAGGCATATTACAATAAGGCTATTGAAAAGGGTGAGGAGACAATCAAGCTTGCTGGTGAAGATTTGGATTTAGGATTTGACGAGATGTTCCAGCCAGGAACAGAGAGCCCTGAAATTTTGTTGGCTTTACGTTTTGAGCAGGGTGTATATGCTCAGGGATGTTCACGTCAGATTCAGTTCGCAAGAAGTAAGAAACTAGCAGGTGGCGGTGACGCTTACGGTGGTGAGAAAGGTTTGACATTCTCTTTGTTGAAGTCTTTTGAAGTAAGTGATAACCGTTTGAGAGCAACTTCTTATTATTTCGGTACTCGTGCTGGTATCTCGAAGTATGAGGGAACTGATAAAGCTTCAGATCTTTCTGATATGGATGTTTATGGAAAGAAGACTGACTTGGTTTACACTTTGAATGACGGAAGCCAGTATTACTATTTCTTGAATCCAGGAAAGTCATTGAAGCCAACTGATGATGAGCCAGATCTAGCTCCACTTTATGGAAGTGAGCCAATGTCAGCTGTATTCAATCACTGTCGTAAGTTCGTTTACTCTGTAAAGCCACTTGATTCTCCATTCTCTATCGATTTGACAATTCCATTGCTTCGTCTTGCTGATGTATATCTATTGGTTGCAGAGGCAAAGATGGGAATTGAGACTGATGATCCTTCATTGGAGACTTCTGCTGGTATCACAGAAGTGAATAAAGTACGTGCTCGTGCAGGTTTGCCAGAAAAAACTAAGATTGCATTCTGTATGCCAGACGAATACGTTGCTGACATGTACAAAGGAAAGGCAACTGTAGAGGATGTTGATGGTGTTCCTCAGAATATTGAGGCATCTTGCGAGAGCTGGAATTTGACATACGACTTGATGCTTGAGCGTCGTCATGAGTTCGCATTGGAGAACCAGAACTGGTTGGATATCAAGAGACTTTATTATCGTGATCCAAAAAAGGCTGTAGAGTATATCAAGCAGCAGGACCGTTCTTGTACATTCGGAGAGAAGTATCAGGCAGGAAAGACTGATGATCGTGGTAACCTAAGTTGTTATCAGCGTCAGTATATCATCAATGCTCTTTCTGTTAAGGCTAATGCAATTAACCCAGCTCAGAAGCCACAGGCTGAGGAAGGAAAGATCAATTATGATAATCTAACATTCTTCTTGCCTATTCCAGCATCTGTTCCTCATACTTCAACTCTATCTCAGGTTAAGGATTATTGTGATGCACTAGAGAAGGGAGAGTATCCATATTAATGAAAATTTGTAGTTGTTGCGGTTGAAATCGCACGAAAGTAGACCGCAACAATTATATCATTTCAAAAATGAGTAAAATGAAAAAAAATAAATTGTTTACATTAGGTCTTATCGCAGGCTCTATGTTTGCCACTTCTTGTGACGACAAATTAGATTGCGGTTGTGACTGTAACCAGCCAAACATTTCAGGTTGGGACCTTTTGAAGGAAGGCGAAGCAAAAAAGAACGAGGATGGTCCAAATTCAGGTAACTATGTTATCATTTACGGATCGAACCTTTCTCAGATTACAGGTATGTCTTTCATGGGTATTGATGCTGACATTCAGCCTGCATTCATGACTGATAAGCAGATCATTTTCCAGGTTCCAGAAGGAATTGAGGAGGATAGCCCTGCCTTTATTAAGACAAAATCTTGTCCAGAAGGCTTCTTGTCATCACAGTTTAAGGCTAAGGCTTCTGAGCCATGTGCTGCTATGTGTGACAATGAGATGGCAACAACAGTGTTGAAGGTTAGAGGTAACTCTTTCTTCTCTCCACTAATCGCTAGATTCCACGATGGTAATGGATACAATATTGAGGTTAGTTCTGAGAACGGTGATATTGAGATCATTGACAAGAATAACATTGTTGTTCATATTCCTGATGGTGTAAAGCCAGGACATCAGATTGAGTTCGAGAACAAGGTCGGTCCATCTCTTTCTGATTTCATTTACCGTGATAATTCGAATATGCTTATCACTAACGATGATGAGAATTATTTGGATAAGTTCAACGATGGTAAGCCAGATGTTGAATTCACTAAGAAAGCTGATTGGGTAAATACAGTTAAGAAGACAGCTAAGAATACTGACGGTAATTTCTCTGTGTTCTGGGATCAGACATTTACTATCTATACATACCAGCCAGACGGTGAGGCAAATGATAATGATTCTAAGCCTGTTGCAAAGACTCCATTTGGTATCTATGAAGAGTCTATCGCTAATGGTGAGACTACATTCAACGATTATGTTATCAAGTTTGAGGTGTATGTAGATAAGAGCAAGCCTATGGAAGGAAATGGTTTGTGTATTGGTTTCTATAACATGGACCCTATGGACATCAGAAGTTACTGCGCATTCTGGCAGCCTTCTGAGGTTACTTGGGATAAGCCTCAGAACGAGGGTAACTGGACAATCAAGGGACTTGAGTCTTGGCATACTGATGGTGATTGGATTACTGTATGTGTTCCAATGGATGAGATCAGATACAATTTCGCAAAAAAGAACTATGTCGCTAGTGCTAGAAATGGTCGTGTCATCCCTAATCCAGATAGTGGAGAAAGCCAGTTCGAGGCATTCGGAGATTCTAAGACTGGTTTGCCATTCTTTGATTCTAAATCTGATTTGGTAGGTAAGCTTAAGTCAGGTAGAGCTAAAGATATCACGAATGTAGGTATGCTTTACGCAAGCTACGACCAGCCAAATTCAGATAGTGAGCCATATATCTCAGTCGATAACTTGCGTATCGTTCCTAAGGATAACAATGGTGGTGTTTGGCCTATGCTTAAGTGGGGTGTTCCTCAGCGTTCTTATAGAGATACAAAGAACCCATCTTGTAAGTAATCTGAGTTATATTAGATAACACAAAGAAAGAGACATCGAAAGGTGTCTCTTTTTTTGTGTCTAATTATGTAGGGGCAACACCTTGTGCCGCCTCATTAAAATATCTTCGCAAATAGTTAATTTATGGAGATTTATACAAAAAGAATGTTGTTTATCATATTTTGTTGGTAAAATAATCATTTTGATGTATTTTTTTTACTTCATTCCGTATGATTATAAAAAAAAGAAAGTATATTTGAGAAAAATAAATTTAACTATCAGGATATGAACAAGTCAGAATTGGTAGATGCTATGGCATCAGCGTCTGGTCTTACTAAGACAGACAGCAAGAAGGCACTAGATGCTTTTGTTAGTGTTGTTACAGACACTTTGAAGAAGGGTGATTCAGTTAATCTAACTGGTTTTGCTTCATTGTCGGTTAAGGAGAAGCCTGCACGTACATGCCGCAATCCTCGTACTGGTGAGCAGATGACAACTGAGGCAAAGAAGGTTGTTAACTTCAAGGCAGGAGCTGAACTTGCAGATGTAGTTCGTTACGGTAAGTAATCCAGATTACTCATTTGCAATCAAAATAAGAGGCAGCATCGTTTGATGCCGCCTCTGTTTTTTTGTTTTTGTAGATATAAAAAATACCTATGTATCTATTTAATATCTTCTGATCTCTGGTCTGCATTTCACTATATCCACATCATATAGCTTTAACCTTGTTCCTTTTTTATTAAATGTCACTTTAGCCATCTGACCTTTTTGCCCCTCCTCTCTTTTGGAATCAAAAACAAAGTTGCCAAGACTATAGATGACGGTGCATTTATTGATTTCCTCCACCTGCTGCACGACGTGGGGGTGATGTCCGATGATTATGTCTGCTCCCGCTTTGGCAAGTAGTGTGGCATCTCTCTTTTGTTTGCCCGTCGGCTTGTTCATATACTCAATCCCCCAATGCAGTGACACAATTATCTTACTCTCTGGATTCCTCTTCTTGTAGACTGTGATGGCTTTGGCTAATTCGTCGGCGTCAGCATTACAGATGCCAACCATTCCGTCTGTCTGAACCCATTTGTCAAGCGGCAGCAACACACTGCTGAATATGGCTGTTTTTAGCCCATTTTTAGAGAACTCGACTGGCTTTATGCGTTCTCTATCGGAATGTCCAACCCCCGTCGCTATAATGCCGTTTTTCTTCAACGTGTTTGCCGTATGCTCCATTCCGATTCTTCCTTGGTCGTAGGAATGGTTGTTAGCTAACGACGCATGGGTGATGCCGTTTTGTTTTAGCGACGTCGCCCACGCTTCATCTGCTTTGAAGACAAATATTTTCTCTGCGGGATCTTCGACGTCGGTCAGCGGACACTCTAAGTTTATCACCGTCGCATCTGCCGCAATAAAGGAATCCTTTACTTCCGAGAAGATATAATCTATTCCATTTCTTTCAATCTGTTGTCTCACTCCACGATCGAGCATCACATCTCCTGTAAATATGATGCTTACTTCTCCATCTTCTGCGGAAGTGCATCCGCTAACGAGTATACTGCTCCATAAAAGAAGGTACGTAATTATATTTAAGATGAAATACTTCGTTGAAGTACGATTCGTCATTATGTTTGATAGTGTCATTTTTAATCATGAGATTGGCTACCCATTTTGGGACTGACGGACATTTATCGCTGTGGTTGATTTCTTGCCATTCTTCATCAGTAAGTCTGGAATTATTGATAAACTCATAATAGCTTAATGTGGCTCCACAAGTGAGATAGAAATGTCCGTTTATCTCAACTGTAACATAAATTCTATTTGCTCGTCCTACCGCGGTATGTAAAATTCCATTCTTCTGACAGTCAGGAACATTTCTTGTGTAGATGTCTGCAACAACTGGTATCTTTTTCTCCACATCTGTTAATCCATACCACTCAGGAATGCTCCAACGATTACATAACAAATTAAGAGTGTTTTTTTCTATTTCGCCTCCTATATATCTTATTCTCTCATATTCTTCGAAAGAAAGTGTTTTGTTTGCCAACTCCTTGTTGCTTACTGTTATGAAGAAGTCTAATAGTTCTTCCAATTCAGATGTGACACTTTTAAGTGTTCTTGATTTATTTGTATAGTCTTCAACTTTACGTTCGTATTTTTTCTCTCCATCGAAACCAGATTTTTGAGCTAAGTCATAAGTTTGTTGTATGGCTTCTTTCATTGTCTTCCAGAATTTCAAATTTGGTTCCACATAACCTACAAGCACGGGATCTGGTAGGTAGTCTTCTCCACCATCACCACATTCTGCCGCACTCGGTTGCTTTGTATATAGCACTGAATTATGTTTCAATTCCGACCATGAAGCCAGAGCTGTGTTTAGATTCTTTAGTTGCCAAGCACTGGTGTGCATGTGTCCTGGATAATTCTTTTCTGTCTTTTGCAAAACCATCAATAAATGAAGCCATTTGTTGTAGACGGTCTTGTTCCAATCAGAGAAGTTGCCAAATTTCTCACTTGCCTTCTTCCTTTGTGTTTCATACTCTTTCCACTCTTTGTTGTCAGTAAAGAATGTGTCGTTGAGTGCTTTGGCTGCACTGATACCAAATGCATCGAACACATCCACGCCACGTGGGTAGGCACGCACTGCATTTTTCATTGTGTCTGCCATCATATTTAATACGTCGTTGTCTGGCACATAACGTTGTGGCATGAAATTGACCTTAGGCAGACAAGTGACTTTAATAGGTGGCTGAATGCTACTTTTGCCTTTAGTCGCCTGCCTGATTGTCGCTTGGGCTTTGTCCATGATATCTTGGTCAAGCAAATCCTTGAATTCGTAGATGCCAAGATCATTAATTTGATCTGCCAACTCAAGGACTGGGACGTCGTTTGGCTCGCCCATTAAGTAGTTGATAGGTCCGAATGTGTTCTTGACAGCACTTTTGACCTCTTCATCGCTGTCATCATACACTTTTGCCATAAACAACGCTTTTTCTAAACCATCGTTTTCAGCACACATGTAGGCAGATTGTATCCACATCATGGCACGGAAGTAACGCTTGCTCTCTTCCGTTCGTGTATATTGTGCACGCGGCTTGAATAGGCTATATGGGAAATACACCGTTGTCTTCAGTAATGGAGATTGTATGTCTGTTTCTGATTTTATAAGAGATAATTCTGATTTGTATATATCCTTGTGTGATTCTGGCACGTCATAATCTTTTTCTGTAAGTAGAGAAAGAGCGATGGCGTAATATGTGGTTGAGAAATCTGCAATTTCCTTTAGCCTTGTGTCATTTAGAGTGTCAGCAATATCTTTGGAATTATTGTACAGACCGACACACATCTTCTGTAGATTTGGTATAATGATTTCTTCCTCAATCGCATCTAACACAAAACGGTTGTAAAGATTGAACAACTGGAGCATGACGTCGGTAGTGACGTAGTTTGGCATCCAATCATAGTCGTTTTGATCGTATATTTGGAATAATTGTGTATAGTCGGTATTTTGTAGGGCAAATCCGTTTCTTTTCAATAATGAAAACAATTCTGCATCTTTTGATGGATTGCTGTTGACTATGAAATTTGGATTGCAGATATTGACACCGTCCACTTTGACGTGTTTCTCTTTCTCCAATTCTGCCATACGTGCCCTCACTCGTGTCACGAATTCTTTTTCCTTAGGATCAAGTTTTGTCTCAGCTTTCAGTTTGTCATAGTCATGAATCCATCTTTTCCAGTATGTTTTATCTAAGTCCTCTCTCAACATTCTGTATTCATCTTGAGTATAATATGTGACGTCGATGAGGTCATTATACCATCTTATATTTGTATATCTATGATTTAGTTCTGGTTCTTTAAACCAGAATGCATGTTTTGCGTAAGGGTAGTGGAGAAGAAGATACAAATCGTTATACGACAATTTGCTCAAATCCATGTCGTAGTCTAAATCGTCTATAAGCAAACTGTCTTGACCTCCCTTATTTTGCTTTTCACTGACCGTAATTGAATCAGATCTTGAGTCTGTATTTGTATTGCTTGTATTTGTCTCGCTGCCGCATGATGCAAATGTCAGCGCTGAGACGAGGATGCTTGCTAAATATGGTTTTCTCATTTTTTGTCTTATTTAATCACATAGTTTTCAAACTCAAGCCCAAATTCGGCTAACTTAAATCGGATTCCCTTTAATCTTTCTTTGCTTATAGAGTCCGGGTACATTCTTTCTTCATATACATTCTGTGTGATGACGCGGGCTGGGAAGGAATCTCTCTCCACACGAAAATCAATTATCTCACTTCCAGCTCTTGATCCCATCCAAAGCCGACGGATTTGATTGTGCGAGTCAATGTTATAGATAAACAATCGTTTGGCTTTATTCTTGAAAAAACGAGTGCTCTTTATGACTCCCACTGCAATCTCATCTTTCCCGTCGCCATTCAAATCGCCATAATCCAAACGGTAGACTGGATATGGAAGCCTCCATTGCGATAGTAAAGAATCATTACGGATGAATTTTAGGAAATGTAGACTATCGTGAACTGTCTCTATTTTTGCGATTCCTCCGTTGCATGGGACCTCATACGGATCCTCTTTATGTGAGGAACAGGAACAAAGGAACGCCGTGATTAATATGAAAAGAGACGCGGTTATTCTCGTCTCCCAATATTTCGCATTCAGCATTTCGCAGTCATAATTTCCATGAACTCCTTCATTCCTTCCGACGCTCCCTTTGCAATCACGTTGATCGAACGGTTGAATCCTGCAGTGTTGGGCTTCGGATCAATCAGATACATCTCAGCGTTGCGTGGGGCATACATTGAAAGACCTGCCGCTGGATATACCTGTAGCGATGTGCCTATGATTAGAACAATATCGGCTGTCTGCATCAATTCAATGGCTGGCTCTATCATCGGAACCGCCTCGTTGAAGAAAACGATAAACGGACGCCATTGTCCGCCGTCTGGAGCTTTGTCTTTTCCGGAAATCAAAGGATTGTCCAATGTGCTTCTGTCGACGATAAGATTCTCATTCTTCATCGAGCACACTTTGGTTAATTCTCCATGTAGGTGGATGATATTGCTGCTTCCGGCTCTTTCGTGTAGATTATCGACGTTCTGAGTGATGATCTGCACGTCGAACTTATCCTCCAACGTCTTCAATGCCAAATGTGCCGCATTAGGTTTAACTGTAGCTAATTGAGCGAATCTGTCGTTGTAGAACTGCACCACCATATCGTAATTGCGATACAATGCTTCGTGGGTGCAAATCTCTTCCACAGAGTGTTTCTCCCACAATCCGTCTGAATCACGGAATGTGCTGATTCCGCTTTCTGCACTTATGCCTGCTCCTGTGAGCACCACTAATCTTTTCTTTCCCATATTCCTAAAATTGTTGGGTGCGTTAACTTGTTTGGTGCGTTGTGTTATAACACAACGCACCAAACAATTTAAATCAATGAATTCAATTTCTCTTCAATCACCTCTTTCTTGACAGCTCCTGTCATCTTCTCTGCCAACTCTCCATCCTTGAAGAATAGTAGGGTAGGTGCACTCATCACTCTGTATTCCATACAAAGATCATCCACGTCGCCACTTCCCATGTCGCCATCGAAGAATGCCACTTTGCCTTCGTATGCTGGCTCAACCTCCTCCATTGTCTTCTTCAATGCCTTGCATGGTCCGCAACCTGGAGCTCCGATCTCTACCACCATCACTTTATTCTCGTTTAGTTCACTTGTGAAACTGTCGTCTGTAATTACTTTTGCCATATCATTTCAAATTATAAATGCGGAATGCGAAATGTTGAATAGTCGCTCCCGAATTATTAATTATTAACTCTTAATTATTAATTAAATCAATCCTTCTCTACATAATCTATCGACGGCTTTCGCTATGCCATCGTTGTCGACGTCGTCTGTGGTGAATTTAGCCACCGCTTTTAGTTCATCGCAGGCATTGCCCATTGCGATTCCCATCCCCACAGATTCGATCATCTCAATGTCGTTACCTCCGTCGCCAAACGCCGCAACTTCATCTTTGGTGATGCCGAGATGCT
>DCIP01000203.1 GCA_002317115.1 Candidatus Scybalocola fimicaballi | reverse complement strand
AGCAGAAATTGAAGAGCTAAAAAAGCAAGTACAGAACGGAGATGCAGAGGCGATGTTTCTTCTTGGTTATTGCTACCTTGATGGCGTAGTGGTCGAGGAAAATGAGCAAGAGGCCATCAGACTTTGGGAGTTGGCAGCAGAGAAAGGTAACGTCGACAGCATGAATAGTCTTGGTATGATTCTAGAAAATTCGAAACACCCACAGGATAGAGAGCGTGCTTTCCAACTATACCGTAAAGCAGCAGAAACTTCACTCGATGGTTTGTGCAATTTAGGTCATTGCTATTCAGACGGAATCGGCACAGACAAAGATGATAAAAAAGCCGTAGAATGCTACAGAATAGCCGCAGAGAATGGATCCGCACAAGGTCAATACGACCTTGCTGTTTGCTATCGAAACGGGGAAGGTGTGAAACAAGATTTTGCGAAAGCAGTAGAATTGTATGAAAAGGCAATTGCTCAGGGCCATTCAAACGCAATGAGTAATCTAGGGCTGCTCTACGACAATGGCATCGGTGTCGAAGTGGACAAAAGCAAAGCCATAAAATATTACCAAATGAGCGCAGAAAACGGAAATATGCAAGGTCAATTCTTATTAGGAAGCAAATATTTCTATGGCGACGGCATTGAGCAAAATTATGAAGAAGCAGTCAAATGGTTTGCAGAAGCAGCGCAGCAAGGAGAACCAGACTCAATGTACCATCTTGCAATATGTCACAATAAGGGATTGGGGGTAGAAAAAGATGTTGACTTTGCTATCGAATTGCTTTATATGTCTGCCGACTGCGGTTGGCAACCTGCTATCGACGTAATAAACGAGAATGGTATCCGTCGACCTAAAAAGTAATAAATCGTAAAAACTCATGGTAGCGACGTCGCAATACGACGTCACTACCCTATATCAACCCCTCAACTTCTGAAAGCAGAATAATCATGTTCTAACAACATAATGTTTCCACAACATAATTTCAAATTTTCTCACATTAATCTACAGAATCCAGCTCCATTTAACATTCCTTAACCAATCAATGTAAATTTAACGCAAATATTTTGCCCAGTTCAAAATTTTATATTAATTTTGCGTCAAATTAACACAGCGGGCGATTTTGCTGAGGATAAATAAAGACGGGAAGACTCCCGTTTTTTAATCGCAAAAATAATTTGTGTTGTTTTTACAAGCAAAATTGTAACAACCTCGGTTTTTCGCCTACTATTAAGAAAATACTAACTAATTCTAATTGGTATGGAAAAGAAACTATCAACAAGAAACCCATTCGGATTAATTGTAATAGCAATCCTTGGAATCGCTATCTTGACTGGCATTCGTCATCTATGTTTTGAGTACGCATGGATGCGATGGGAGGGCCTAATTAAATATGCCATCCTTTCAATACCCTTAGGCATATTCTTGAAAGAGGCTACGAGATTTCACATTGCCAATTTCGCTGTATTGCAACTATGCAACTACGTCGTTTCCGGTTACTATTTTGGATTCGAGCACATAAACTCGTATTTGGGCGAGCACTACCCTATTGTTGGATTGGCGGTGATGGCCCAGTACTTAATAATCTTTATTGTTAGCAATTGGATTAAAACCACATCAGACGATACATCTTCCGAATCTGAAAATTAACATCCATTAACTAATCAATGTAAATTTAACGCAAAATATTTTGCTCAGTTCAAAATTTCGTATTAATTTTGCGTCAAATTAACACAGTAGGCGATTTGACACGAGGGTAGATAAAGACGGGAACGCTTCCCGTTTTTTAATCGCAAAAATAATTTGTGTTATTTTTACAAGTTAATTGTAACAACCTCGGTTTTTCTCTTACTATATATAAACAAATAAAAAATACGCTTATGAAAGATTTAAGATTTGACGGTTTTGGTGAGTGGATAGTAATTTTATTTGCAATTGGGGCATCTGTATTTGGCAAGGATGGTTTCAACTCATTTTTGGACGAGCATTACATTGTAAGTGAACTGGTATTATTTTGCTTATTTAGTATCTTCGCTTTACACAAGCAAGCAGAAGCCTTACCAGACAAAAAATCACGAAAATCGTTGATGAATCCCCGTTACGTCGACACTGAAAAATCAGACGACACCCATATCACTATTCGCGAGGGCATCACCGAGATCCCAAGCAATCTATTCAAGGAGATGAAGCATATCGTGAGCGTCACTATTCCAGACTCAGTTGTCAAAATAGCAGACAATGCGTTTATGGGATGCAAATCTCTTAGAGATGTGATTATTCCTGATTCAGTGACAAACATCGGTGCAAACGCATTCTCCAACTGTTCTTCACTAAAGAACATCAAGTTGCCTGCATCACTAACAAAAATTGAGGAAGCAACGTTCAGATATTGTTTCGGATTGAGGGAGATTAAGATTCCAGATTCTGTGTCAGCCATCGACAAATTCGCTTTTGAGGATTGTTTATACCTGGACAGCATAGCCATCCCAACGTCGACAACCATTGACAAAACAGCATTTAAGGGATGCGTGGCTATCAAAGACTCTGCAAAAGCGACAATATAACCCTCCGTTCTACTAACCAAACAAAGACGGGGCATGCTCCGTCTCGACCTTAAAATTTGAAACTAAAAAAAATAAAGATATGAAAAAGACAACAGTTCACAACCTTATTATCGTCGACGCTTCTGGTTCGATGTGTTTGATCTACGACCAGGCTTTGATTGGTATCAACCAAACAATCAAGACTGTGAAGGAGCTACAACAGGGCGACGCAACTATCGACCAGCAGATCACGCTGCTTTCGTTTGCTGATGGTCTCGACGAGCCTGAGTACATCTACGATGGCAAGCCGATCGACGAGGTGAAAGATATCTCTAAGAAGGAGTATAAGCTTCGTGGCAATACTGCTCTTTACGATGCGATCGGAAAATCCGTAAGCAAACTTCGTGAATCTATGGCAGACGGAGACAAAGCTCTTGTGACAATCATCACAGATGGCCAGGAGAACGACTCAAGAACGTGGGATGAGAAGATGGTAAAGGATCTGATTGAGGAGTTGAAAGATAAGGGTTGGGTGTTCACCTATATCGGTGCAAACCAAGATGTCAACCGTGAATCATCAAGAATTGGCATCAGAAACCACCTTCGATTTGAGTCGACTCATTCAAGCACAATGGAGATGTTTGAGTGCGAGCGTATCTCTCGTAGAAATTGGAATATACGTTTGCGACGTGGGGAGGCTAATCTTGAAGAGGATTACTTCACTGAGCAAGATCCAGACTCTGAGAGCAATAACCGTGTGACTCCAGACGTAATTGCCACACTTGCACCCAACGAGATTTTCGTGTTTGGAAGCAACATAGATGGATTCCATTGCGGAGGAGCAGCCAAGTTTGCGATGTTGAGATTCGGAGCAAGATATGGCGAGGGCGACGGTCCACAAGGTCAGAGTTACGCAATCCCTACCGTCGACTGTTCGTATAGACATACGAAAGCATCCATTCAGAATTTCATCGCTTACGCCAAGGATCACCCACACTTGCAATTCCTGGTGACAGAGGTAGGATGTGGCAATGCAGGATGGGATGTTGCGGACATGGCACCGCTATTTGCAGACGCAAAAGATGTAAAAAACATCAGTTTGCCTAAAAAATTCTGGCAATATCTATAATAAACTCAGTTTATTGCCTACATTTAGGACATCGTAGAGACGGGGCATGCCCCGTCTTTAATAAAAACAATATCACAACAAATTAACGAATAAAATATATGAAGAATCTATTATTAGCAGCAGCAATCGGAGACATTTGTGGAGTACCTTACGAGTTCAACGACTGGAAAGATTACGACGGTGTAGATCTATTTCATCCTCAAAACGACTACTCAGACGACACAGTCTGCACATTCGCCTGTGCGGAAGCCTTAATCGAAGGGAAAGACGTCGCAGAACGATTGAAGACAAGATGTTTAGCCGACCCTAACCGTTGCTACGGAATCGGATTCAGCAACTGGTTGTCGAAAGAAGGTATAGCACCTGCGTACAACAGTTGGGGCAACGGATCAGCGATGAGAGCGTCGTCGGCAGGATTCTTGGCAAAGAGCGAAGAGGAGTGCGTTGTTCTTGCCAATAAAACAGCCGCCCCTACACACAATCATTCAGAGGGATTCAAGGGTGCCGCAGCCACTGCACTTGCCATCTACTACGCTATGCACGGAAAGGATAAAGAGTTTATCCGTGAAAACGTACTCAACAAGTATTATCCAAAATGGAAAGGCGAGAAATACGAATTGTTTCAGCCAACATACCAGTTCAACGAAACATGTATGGACACTGTGCCAGCAGCCTTGGTTTGCTTCCTCGACAGCACAGACTTCGTGGACTGCTTGAAGAAGACTCTCTCAACAGGTGGCGACGCGGATACAATGGCGGCTATCTCCTGCCCTATCGCCTACGCCTTCTACAAAGAGATGCCAGAGGAACTTGTGGAATTGGCAAAGAAAAAACTTTCGACACCGAGAGCACAATGGATGCTGGAAATTAATGAGAAATTTGATGACATTTGCAACCTAAATATTTAGCCATCTACGATTCAAAATTTCCCAAAATCTCTTATCTTTGCAAA
>DCIP01000114.1 GCA_002317115.1 Candidatus Scybalocola fimicaballi | reverse complement strand
GAACCTGCTTAACATCCTTATCATATGTAATGATGCTAATATTAACTGTTTCCAAAGCATATGGATCATTACGCAATGTACTTAACATTGCCTCTATACCAACCTTTACAGACTCTATAGGTTCACCTTTCATTGAGCCTGATGTATCAATTAAAAGATATACTGGTAATCTACGTGCCATCTGTATGTTTTTTATGAAATAGTGAGAGCCTTATGAGCTCTCACTACATTTGTTTATTAAGCAGAGGTTCAAGACTTGCAAGAGTAGCATCAATCCATCTTCAAGCAACTCTGTTCTTAATTGGTCTATTAATTAAATAGACAATAAATAATTATCTATTAAACAACAATGTTAACTTCAGGAGGAGGTGGAGGCAACTCACTAAGCGAACCGACATCCGCACCATTGTCTTCTACTTTCATGCTTCCAGCACTAACAGATGCTGATACCCATTTGAAGAAAGACTTAATTGTAGCACTATCAGCAGTATCAAGAGACACAACACACTCTGTAATTTGCTTTAATGTGTTTGTATTGGCACCTGCACCTGCAGCACAAGCAACAACCATACCAAACTTACGTTTTTTGAACTCAGCAAGACCTTTGTTCAAATCATCAGTAGGTTCACCATCTGTCATAATAAATACTAAAGGTTTCCAATCTCCCTTCTGATCTGGAGTAGTTTTAGTAACTTCTTGGTCAACTCTATTTGCCAACAAAGTCAATGCTTCTCCAAGAGCAGTACATCCAGAAGCATTGATATTTGGTAACTGGAAAGCTGAGAGCTCAGTTAAAGGAGCTACTTGATTAGCACTACTATCAAATGTAATAATACTTAAGAATGCAGTTTCAAGAGCATAAGGGTCTTGACGAAGGGTAGATACCAACAGTTGCACTCCATTCTTTACTGCTTCAATTGGCTCTCCGAACATGGAACCAGAGCAGTCTAACAATAGATAAACCGGTAATCTTCTCATAAACTTAATTTATTTTGAATAATCTTTCATCACTCTTGCAATTGTGTGCACAATTGTCTTATCCTCAAAAGAATCTCCAATTGCGGCAAACTTCCACTCTCCATTTCTTCTATAAAGTTTGCCCATAATTAGGGCTCTTTTTCCAACACAATCAGTTTTTGTAGCAACATCATACTGAGCAAAAACTTCATTTACCCTTGTTGGTGTTCCTTCATACATTCTAATTGAAGCATAAGGTATTCCAGAGAAATCACCTCGATAATCATCATTATTATAAATATTCAGAAAGAATACGATTTGATTTATCTTACTGTCAACTCTATTCAAATCAACAGTAATAATTTCATTGTCAAGGCCATCATCACCATTTTGGTCCCCTTGAAGATCGTCTCCTGTGTGATGAAGAGCTTTGTCTAACGAATCCACTTTGCCATTCGGAAGTCCAACATTATTGTCTGCAAATCTATACAATGGAGAATAAACATGATCTAGTGGATTGCCTTCAGCATCGAACATTAAACAACTAAGATCCAAATCAACATCAACAGTTTTTGAAGACAAACCAAAAAATGTTGATTTTGTAATTGCTCCCCAATTACAACCTACACAGAAATTCATAAGCTTCGAACCATTGTTTTTTTCAAGGTTGATTCGTTGACCTTTTTCTAGTCTAATTGCCATATTTTTATATAATTTTATTTCTACCAGGGGTAAACGAAAATCCCCATCCCAAATGATCTCTCATACATCTACGCCCATCAAAGAATCTGGACATTAAACGAACAATCAGAGTTGACATCGATTCTATCCATAATCTACATGAATTTAGATGCGTACTTCTTGCATATAGGTTCTAGGCCATCTGTATATCCAACTCCGATAGCCTCAAACTTCCAAGATCCATTACGTCTATACAAACGGCCAAACTCAACACCTTTCTCCGAAGAGAAATCTTCATCCAAATCGTAACGCAATATCTCTTCGTTGGTCACTGCATTTTTAATGAGAATGTACGCATTGTGGACCTGTCCGAAATTGTATTTGGCACTCGGTTCTCCAGTTTCCCAATATATGCTTGCTGTAAAGAGAATCTGCTGAACGTAAGGACTTGTTTTTGATAAATCAACCTCTATTTCTTCATTACCCTCACCAGTGTCGTCATCATCGCCCAAATCGTCAACAGAACCGAGTACACTGCCATCGGCAGAAACTGGCCTTTTTCCATCTATAGTATCAACAGATTTGCACGATCCATAGAACACGAAATCTTCTTCGACTCCAATTTCTCCATTGCTTTGCAACAAGAAAGTTGAAGCATCCAAATCGTATGGTGGTTTCGCATTAGGATTCACTTTCCATCCTAATTCTATGATTAGTTTAGAAAGTTCAATCTCTACACGCTGTCCCTTGACTAAGTTTATGGCCATGAGATTCTGTTATCCAATGTATTTGTCAACGAAACACTGTAAACCGCCCTTGTATCCAATACCCATAGCTTCAAATTTCCACTCTCCGCCTCTGCGATACAAACGACCAAACTCTACTGCAGTCTCAATAGAGAAATCCTCTTCAAGTTCATATTTTGCAATCTCTTCATTTGTAATAGCATTGTATATGCGAATGAAAGAGTTATGAACTTGACCAAAATTCTGCTTACGTTGTTCAGCTTCGTGGATAGTAACAGTAAATACTATTTCATTTACCTTTGCGTCTACCTTAGATAGATCAATAGTCAATGTTTCATCATCCCCATCGCTATTACCTCCAGTCAAATCATCTCCTGACGATTCAACTGCACCATCAGGCGATTTTGGATTATTATAGAACACAAAGAATTCATCTGCAGGAAGTTTCTTATTTTCGCCAAGCATAAAAGCAGATGCATCAAGATCAAAGTCAAAACCTGTTCCTTGATTTGGATCCCATCCTAATCCTACACCAACCTTTTGTAAACCAATCTCTATTCGTTGACCTTTTTGTAGATTAATTGCCATAATTATTCGTTTTTTGTCGCCACATCCCCAATAGCGAAACTTAACTAATATTAAACTCCTTTCCTTCACAGACACAAAAAAAAGCGTGGGAATCGTGCTTGTCGCTCGTCCCACGCATAGAGGCCTTCGCATTGCCTGTCAAAGTCGAACGAGCAACGCAGAAGCCCACGCAATATGCCTATATGATAATACTTAGCACACCTCGCCAACGAGGTGCACCAAGTGCCATATAACACACCCATAGACATCTACCGTTGCTTTATCCTCGACTATGACATTTAGAAAGTTGCGAAGTTTCTATGCGTCAAGAACAAAGCGTCAAGTAAACGCTTTTCAATATGTCTGCCCCAAGCTCCACCCATTGGGCTTCTGCTTGAAACGTCGCAAAATTATATTATCTTTTTATTTCTGCAAATATTTTTTTGGTGTTCTGCAACACTAATTATCAACTTAACTTTTGTTAACACCTTCAACAATACCCTTTATTGGTAGAATTTACGAATCATCTTTCGGAAATTTTACGTTTTCTATCCTCAATTATCTACATCCTAAATCCGTAAGGATTTCTCCGTGTTCATATCATAAAAATCGGGCGGGTTTGAAACTCGCCCCTACAATCATACGAAATGCCTCCGTGTACCCTGTGCCTCTGTGGTGAAATAAAAATCCGTTAAATCCATGCGATCCGTGTTCGTTAATTCCGCATTTCGCATTCATAATTTAGCATTAAATTTGATGTTGCCTTTTCAAGGCGTAATGGACTGGGGATTCGTGTACCCAGTGTGTCGCTGTGCTCTACCCTGGGCTGTGTGATTAATCCCTTTCAGGGAAATCATTTACCCCACGTCGCAAATTTTACGAATCATCTTTCGGAAATTTTACGTTTTCTATCCTCAATTATCTACATCCTAAATCCGTAAGGATTATCTCCGTGTTCATATCATAAAAATCGGGCGGGTTTGAAACCCGCCCCTACAATCATACGAAATGCCTCCGTGTATCCTGTATCTCTGTGGTGAAATAAAATCCTTGCGATCCGTGTTCGTTAATTCCGCATTTCGCATTCAGCATTTATAATTTAAAACAATTCTCCTGCCCACAACTTCTTCAGAAAATCATAAATATAGATTAAATCGACACCCTCAGACGTACGTGAGAATCTATCAAGAGAAACCACAATCAGACGACAATCCGCATGCTCTTCCTTAAACGATTTGAGTCCTTTTAAGTGTCGATGCTGCACCTCTTCTGTCGACTTTATCTCTATTGCCAGTTTGGCATCTCCAATTATTGCGTCGACTTCTACCCCTGTATATGTACGCCAATAGCTAAGACGATTAATATTTCTTGAGACGTGGATATATGCGACAAGTTCCTGAATCACAAAATGTTCAAATGCATGACCATACTCTACTGTACCTCGTTGAAGTTTTTCTCTATGCAATAAATAATTAGAAACACCGACGTCGAAATAATAGAATCTAGGACTTTGTACCAATTTTCTTTTTATTGTTTTTGCATAAGCAGGAATTGTATATCCAATAAGAGTTTCCTCCAAAATAGAGAAATATTCTTTAACTGTCACCGCGCTAACTCCACAATCTCCTGCGATATTGTTATAGTTAACCATCTCACCATCTGTCAATGCCGCAACTTCCAAAAATCTTTGAAATGAATCAAGATTTCTAACGATAGCCTCTTGTTTAATCTCTTCCTTCAAATATACATCAATATATGCAGAAAGACGTAACATCGGATTTGATGCCGTATAAATATTCGGCAACATTCCTCGCTGCACTGCAACATCTATATTGAAATCTGGTATTTCACAACTGACAAACGGATAAAAATAAACTGGTATGGCTCTTCCACCAAGTGTGTTATACCCATTTCTTTTAAGTTTTCTTGCACTTGACCCACACAAAATAAAATGCAAGTTTTTATTGTCTGTTAGTCGGTGAACCTCATTCAACAACAATGGGACCTGCGGAATTTCATCAATAATCACATCCGTTTGTTTTTCAACATCATGCAACATTTCATATAAAAGAGATGGCTTCTTAGAAAATCTCCTTAAAACCTCACTGTCCAACAAGTCGATATATACGGCACCCGGAAAATTTGATTTCAAATATGTACTTTTTCCAGTTTGTCTTGCACCAAACAAAAACAGATGTTCCTGCATCAAGTCTTCATTAATATAATCAATTCTTTTATACATAACACATTAAATTTTACTTTAGATTTTCAATGAAATTTCAAAGTCCTACTTTAGATTTTCAATGAAATTCCAAAGTCATACTTTAGACTTTCAAGCAAAAGTCGCAATATTATTACAAAAAAACAAATCAATTTTGAAAAAACACACAAAACACGGGCGGGTTTGAAACCCGCCCCTACGATCATACGAAATGCCTCCGTGCACCCTGTGTCTCTGTGGTGAAATAAAATCCGAGCAATCCGTGTTCGTTAATTCCGCATTTTGCATTCATAATTTAGCATTTTCATCATCGTTTCTTCTTCTGCAGATTCAGCGTATTTCTTTCCCAGAACACGCCATCGGTATAGCCTTGGATGTCGACGTCGGTATCGGCTATTCGTAGTCGTTTGGCGGCCAACAAGGCATACTCTTCGTTGATCTCCACGCCACAATAATGACGGCCTAACTTCTTTGCGACGACGGAGGTTGTGCCGCTGCCTAAGAATGGGTCGAAGACAATTCCGTCGGCTGGACACGATGCTAAAATCAGTTTGGCTACCAACTTCTCAGGTTTCTGCGTCGGATGATCAGTGTTCTCTGGCATCGACCAATATGGGATACTGATGTCGTCCCAGAAGTTGGACGGATGAGTAAGACGGAATTTTCCTTCGTCGGTTTCTTCCCAATCTTTCGCCTTTCCATCCTCTTTATATGGTGCTATCACACGTCTTTTCTGCTTCACAGCCTCAACGTCGAAATAGTAGTCGTTGTTGTCGGCAACACCAAACCATATATCTTCCATCGCATTTTTCCAGTTGGTCTTGGCGCCTCTACCCTTCTCTCTCTGCCATGTGATACGGTTTTTCACCACCGCGCACTCGCTCAACACCTGATAGATGGCACTCGTGCATTTCCAATCACAACAGATATAGACGCTACCGTTGGGTTTCAACAGTTCCATCACCTTTGGCAACCAGCTTCTTACGTACTCTATATATGCAGCGTCGTCGGTCTTTAAAAACTTGTTTCCCGCAAAATTCTTCGAAAGATTGTAGGGAGGATCGATGATGATCAGATCCGCGAAATGCTTAGGCAAATAATCCAACGCCTCGAACAAATCCTGATTAAATGTCTTGTCGATTGCGTCGTCGACGGTACAATTATCCGAAAGAATCGAGATTTCTTTCCTCAACTCTTCTCTTTCCGCGTCATTCAGCGTCATCGTTCTATTTCTTCCAGCACGTTGCTTTTCCATAAATTCTTAATATTTCAATTCAGTTCGTTTTTTCGTTTTCGTCTTCGTCTTCGTCAACGTTAACGTTAACGTCATCGTCTATTCTCCACCCTCACTTCTGCCTTGTCGCCATTCTCATCCACCACGGAAATCTTATGCTTTCCCTCGTCCATCTCAATCTGAAGTTTATGCTCGCCCACCGTCGACGCAAGATATCTTCCATCGATAAACCAGAACACTTCCGTCATCGGTCGTTTATGAGCCAACTCGAACAGAACGGCATTCTCCTCATCTTCCGACTTACCGACACATGATATTACAGCCCCATTCTGTGGATAGATAAATCCAAGATTGCTCTTGCTCTTTTCCCCGAAGAAGACGTCGCGATATGGTGGCAATGTGGCATATTCTGGATGGTCTTTCTTATAGAAATACTCCATATTGGCTGGCAAAGTGAAATAGGTGGCATTTCTGCTATCCTCTTCTGTATTTTCGACGCGATACCTGCCATCTTCACTCACTTTCACCACATGGTGATACTTGCACACTCCGGAATTGACTCCGTTGGCGGGCATCACCTGTTTCATCGGATTTGGACATTCCAAACTTGCGAGCATTCCCGACTGCGGGCAAACTTTCATCTCTGCACCGTCGCTCACTTTCAAATTAGAGAACCATTTCTGGCCATCTTTCTTGCTGTATGTCAAATGGTTGAACACATCAAACATCACTGGTGAGGCAGTATGCACTCCTGTCAGTTCGGCTACTCCTTGTCCTTCTGCGTTTCCTGCCCATACTCCCACCGCATAACGATGGTCGAAACCGACAGACCAAGCATCTCTGGCTCCGAAACTTGTTCCTGTCTTCCACGCGATATCACGATAGCCACTTATTTTATACATATCCATGTGGTCCACTCGCTCCACTCGTTTCATGGCCTCAATTGTGTGGAATAGAGCCGCTTTATCCGTCAAAATGAAGGATTTTTCAAAATTCTCCACATATCCCGGATTGTTGTAATCATTGTTTCTTGACGCGACGGAATATTCATAGTTTCTTGCCATTTTTGCGTATGCTCGAGTGATGTCAAGCAAAGTCACCTCGGCTCCACCAAGAATCAAAGATAGTCCGTAGTCACTGGCTGTACGATTAATTGTCGACAATCCACATCTACGCAGAATCTCGATGAAATGGTCGATACCATAATCTCGCAAAAGCAACACATTAGGCACGTTAAGTGATCTGCTCAACGCTTCCGAAGCCGACACTGCTCCACGAAACTCTTTATCGTAGTTGTGTGGGCGGAAACCGTTGATATTTACAGGAATATCCGGAAGCAGTGTATTGGGCAGAATATATCCGTCTTGCAGTGCGGTGCAGTAAAGCAATGGTTTGAGCAGGCTTCCCGAACTGCGTCGTGATCTTGCCACGTCGACACACACACCAGCTCTTTTCACCGTTGAATTGGCATTTCCACAATAGGCGATCACCTCCCCACTCTGCACATCAATCACCACTATCGCAAGGTCTCGGACTCCACGTATTCTCAACTCGTCATTGCGTCGCTTAGCAATAGACTCAACATCTTTCTGAAGATTGAGGTCGACGGTGGAGCGTACATATTCACCGTTGTTTTTCTGGGCATACCACTCCACCAAATGCGGTGCGGTGCTCGGAATCTTATTCGGATGCGACGGCAACGGTTCCTCAATAGCGAGCTCATAATCGCCTTGTGCTATATCTCCGCTTTCATAAAGTGATTTAAGCAGACGATTACGTTTCTCCATCAACAAAGGTCGCTTCTTTGCAAGGTTGATCATCGACGGTGAGTTTTGAAGCACCGCCATCAACGACGCTTCTCCCCACGATAGATTACTTCCGTCGTGACCAAGGTAGCGCCAACATCCGGCATGAAAGCCAACTACATTTCCGCCATACGGTGCATGAGCAGCGTAGAGCTGGAGAATTTCCTGCTTGGAATACTGAGCCTCAATATGCAAAGCTTCAAACGCCTCTATCACTTTTTGCCCGAATGTACGCTTCTTTCTGTCGCTCATTCGTGCCACCTGCATAGTGATTGTGCTGGCTCCACTCTTGATTCTGCCAGCCTCTATATTCTGCTTGACGGCTCTTGCTATGGCCGACGGGCTCACACCAAGGTGATGGTAAAAACCTTTGTCCTCAAACCTTACCAGACACTTGACATATTTCTCTGGCAAAGAATCCTGCAAAGGGAATCTCCACTGCTGGTCCTGAGATATTCTGGCTCCGATCAATTGGCCGTTTCTATCCTCCACCACTGTGGAATAGCTGACGTCGGAAAATAGCCTGCAAGGCACTATCCACAACCATATTGCGAATATTGCCAACAAAGCGAATAACGAATATTTTGCTATTTTTTTACGAGTCAAAATCTAAATAAGGACCCCCTAAATCCCTCTTAAAGGGGGACTATGGTCACTACTCTATATTAAAATAGGATTTTATAGTTTCTATTTTCCATTAAGTCTAACCCATCCTACTTGTCCACACTCCTCACTTTAAGGGAGGTTGGGAGGGTCTGCCTTATTCGGAAATTCTGATCTTCTGCGATGCGCTGTGAGCGTTTACAGAAGAATCATACATATCCTCACATAGAGTCGACGGTACAGTGAAATCTCCGCAATATGCAGCACGTAGCTTCATCTTGAATGTCTTCACTTTATACTTGTACAACTCGAAATGCCAGATCTTCTTATCGTCACGCTGGTCAACATACTCGCAGCCATCGTTGTCCGACGCAATATCGTTCCATGGCTCAAATCCTGAAGGCCAAGCGTACGACAATGCCATCAAACGTGAATCCTCAGTTCCAGAGGCATTCTTCACTACAATTCGTGCTGTAATCTCTGCACCCTGCTTCAAATTAGCGATTGAAATCTCTTTTCCTGACTCATCCTCATAGACGACGCTGATCTCCAAACCTTGGTTTGCAGCAGACAATGTCTCTGTAGGAGATGGTTTGCGTGATAGACAAAGAGTAGCGTAAGTTGTAGACGAATTATTGTTCTTGACTACACACTCACCAGCGTTAGGATCAAGGTCAACAGTTGGTGTATTCTGTGTAGCCTTGCCTGAATCATCTTTCTGAACAGACGATGCGACTGTCTTGATTGTCTTTCCTCCCTGGATTACAGATGAATTTGCAGTAGAAGAAAGAACGTTGCTCAATCTGTTCATCGCCAACATTGAGTATGCTGTCTCGTATGTGCAGCAACTCTGGGCATTGTACTTATCGGCAATATACTTGGCTACATCAAATGCCTGTTTAGTATTGCCGCTTATAACCAATGCCTCAAGCCACAATGCGCGATCTCTCAATCGTGAACCGAATGTCCACTCACGGCTCCAGTGGTAACGATATGTTTCAATCTTCTCGTCAGTCACTTCATTTAGAATTGACGTTGCGATATTACTCTTTCCTGCCAACGAGTAAGCTGAAGCAAGAAGGATCTTTGAAGCCACATCCTGGCTCGACAACTTCTCCTTCATCTTGTTCATCGCAGCCTCATCAGCCTTCTTTGCCAAAGCCAAAGTATAAAGACGGTATGCCTGAGTAGTGCGGTTGTTATCCTCACGAGCTCTTGACTTCTGGTAACTCAACCATCTGTCGTACACATCGTCTGGAACTGAGTACCCCTTGCTTCTCGCCTCTACCAACACATGTCCAGCCATATTAGTGATCCACTCATTAATATCATTGTCACCAGGCCAGTAGATGAACGCACCGTTTGATTTCTGGCGTCCGTAAAGGACTGTCAAATAGTGGTTGACCTCATTTTGCAATGCCTGCTTCATGTCAGGGTTAATGAACTTCTCTGCGTTCAAGTAGAACAACAATCGGCTCGACACCTGCTCACTACAGCAGTATGGGTAGTGGATCATCGTCAAGAATGCAGCCTGGACATCGATGTTTGGCATCGGACTGATTGTTACTTTGGCGTTGTTTGTTGCATTCTTCACAAATGGAGTCCATGAGAATGAAGCCTCCGGTTCAACAACCTTAGACTGACTGTTTACAATAATAGGCTGTGGATTTCTTACCTCAATTGCGATATCCTCACTTGTCTGCATTGCACCAGATGCCTTGATCTTCACATGTGCCATACCCTCCTTAGTTGGATCACACTTCAAATCGAAATAAACCATCTTATCTCCAGCGACGGTGAAGTTCACACTCTTAGAATTTGAACCTACGATAGAAAGTGGACCATCTACCGCAACAGTTACTGTGGCTGTCTGGCCTGATTTAACCGATGAGAATACGTTGACTGGCAACTTCACATTCTCTCCGTTTGTAAGCACACGTGGAAGTGAGCTCATCACCATCAATGGCGACGATACTGTTGTTGTCTTCTCTGCGCTACCGTATGCCTTCTCTCCGTCGCAAGCCACAACCATTGTGCGGACGCTACCGACATACATAGGCAACTGTAGTTCATGCTCTTTTGTCTCACCTGCCTTCAATGTGAATGGTCCGATAAACTTCACAACTGGTTTGAATCGCTTCTCCTTCTGAGCCGATTTCTTGATTGAAACGTCTCCACCGACGCTCAAAATATTCTGGAAATAATCTGTTGATGCTCCAACGACGTCGGCATACATATCGTATGTGTAGACATTAAGAGCCTCCTTCATATTCATTGAAGGCCAAGGATTTGGAGTCTTGAACGCTGTGATGTCAAGCAAACCTTCGTCGACGATAGCCAAAGTATAGCTCATAGCTCTACCATTCTTCTCGCCTACCTTAACCTTGAACGCTGTCTGTGGACGCAACTCATCCGGCATATTGATTGTAGGCTCAAGATGAGATTTGGGATCCTCCACACTCAACGACTTGACTCCATACTTACGTATTGGCTTACCATCAGCAGTAACTGCATGTGGATTGATCAAACTTGCTGAAATATATACGTTAGGAGTCATCTCCTTTGTAATCTTGATTGTGTGCTTGCTAATCTGGTCTGTAGCTGACACCCACTCTCTCGACATCACCTTGTTTCCGCTCTCCACAGAAAGAAGCACTCTACCACCTTTTGATGCTGGAATATAGACAACAGCGTCGTCGCCAACATTATATTTATCCTTGTCAGTAGAAAGCATCAACATTGTTGCGGCTGACGCGTCTTCTTTATCGCTCATACCACGAGACGCAGGCCAATCAATCAAGAATGTACCTCCTGTTGCATGCTTGCCTTCCTCATCAGACACTACAACAAAGTATCTACCCCACTCTGGATAGTTGATTCTAAATGGAACAGTTGCGACTCCTCCGTTTGTCTGCAATGTACCCTCTGCCACTGGCTTGTTGTGCTTGCCAGAAACGAAATCACGTAGGTAATTGCCATTATACTCGCTCCACCAACGCCATTCCAACTTGAAGATGCGATATTTAAGTTTTGTATTTGTCTTCTTTCCGTTCTCATCGACAACAACCACGTTGAATTTCAAATCCTGGTCAGTCTCAAAGTTTCTGTTCTTCAAATCGATTCCGACGTATGTAGAGAATGGTGAACACTTGAAATCCTTCGACACAATACTTGCGTCTCCACCCTTCTCAAACACTCTGGCTGTAACTGTAGCATGTAGGAAAGACGGTGCATCTTCAGAATCCGCAAACAATTTTGCAAATGTCTTCGGTTTACCCCAATCGTCGTCATCGTCGCTAACACCATTCACATTATCACATCCGTTGCCATCCAAAACTCCGTCACCGATACGAACACTTGCTCTACGGAATTCAGAGAAAGGATTTATGAATGTATAGTTGCTATAAGATGGGAATGGACATCTGTCGATTGCAATATCCGCGTCTACCTTATAATCCAATCCGACAGCAGGAGTTCCAGTCAACCAATTTGCGCAAATCTTAAGATCAGTACTCTTTCCAGTTGAGATTCTATCTCCCTTGGCATCGAGATTGATCTTGATTCTGTTTGGCTTGATAGTTGCGATTCTCACATACTCTGTGAATGATCGTCCACCTACCTCAAACACCACATGCCAAACACCTGTCTGATCCTCATCTTTAGTTGGGATTGAGAATGCGTATAGTCCATTCTCTCCGTTACGAGTGACATGCTTTGAATAGAACTGTCCCTGTGGATTGAACATTTCAGCTGTTACCGGACAATTCTCAGGCAAGTTGTTGTCAGTATCCTCAAGAATCACAGACAAATGAAGTGTGTCTCCAGGACGCCAAACGTTTCTCTCACCATAGATATATGCCTTCAATCCACGCTGTTTGTCAACACCGGAAACATCGAAACTACTATATGATAGCTCATGTCCGTTTGATACCTTGACGTAACTCTTCAATCCTTCTCTCTCAACCTCAACAAAGTAAGGTACATTCTGGCACTCCATGTCGCAGAATCCTTCTGAATCTGTTTTGCCTTCCGCAACTGGCTGCAACTGATAGTTGTAAGCAGTGACATTTGCTCCACTCACTGGTGATGCACTCAACAAGTCAGCGACACTCACCCAAATATTCTTTCCTCCAGCTCGCTTGACTGTGATACCAAGGTCACTCAATCTGTAGATATTGCTCTTAACACACTTATTCCAAGTATAGTAGCTGTCGTTTGTAGGATCATCAGAACCCCAATACTCGAATCCCATTACAGACTGCAAGTCGAAATAGCCATCATGATCGAAAAGATTCTCCATACTCTCGCTGACTCCATCTTTGGTATCCAACTCGATAGCTCGTGAATTGCCATTGGCATTACACATAGCGTAGTTCTTCTTAAAAGAAAGGTAGACCTGATAGATGGCAGTAGGATCATCATCAAACAAACCGCTCAAATCCACTGTGTATAGATGGCTCTCTTCACTATCAAAATCTTCTGTATCATCAAGACGCACAGTCTTATGATAGATCATTCTTCCGTATCGACGGATAGACGCGTCACTGCTACCACCACCAAAATACTCATCCTCGTAATCGTAATCATAGTAGGTATTATTGTTAGCACCATCGCGTAGGTAACTCAATACATTGTTTGAATAAATCTTCAAAATATCCACGTCGACAGCAAAAATATTTGACGCCTTAAATCTAACCTTCACATCGGCTGGATTTGCCAAGATTGTTCCGTTGTCAAGAATAGACAAACTTGGTATACCTGCTGAATATGAAATTGGGAATGTATATTCAGATGTGATTTTCTTACCATTGGAACTCTTGATTCCAGGATGAACCTTTACCTCTCCCTTGTTTGTCTTCTCTTTTGTTGTGAAGATCAAATTCACATGATCCTCATATTTCTCAATCTTGACAGACTCCTTATTGTTATTGGAATAAACCTCAACCAAACCATTCAAATTCTGCTTTGAATCCAGTTTCTCTGAGAAATAGATCGCCACAGTTTTCTCTTTTGTACCAGTGCACGATACCGAAATAGGCTCAAACAAAGCCTTAACTGGAAGGTCAAACTCCTCTGATGGATTATTGTCTATTCTCAAAGAAGAACCGTCGAACTTCAATTTACATTTCTTCGACTCTGTTCCCTTCTTCACATTCTTAACCTCAAAACGGAATCTGTTTGGTGAAGCCATCTGCTCTATCAAGACGTCGCTCTGCTCTACACCATCAATAGTGAACATAGATGGACGAAGTTTGTTTCTGTCTACATCAATAGTAAACGAAAGGATACCACTGACAATCACCGCATCCTCATTCACCAAGTCGACACGCACTGAATTGATATCCATCTTAACAGATGGGGCAATCATCTCCACATCAAATACAAAGTCTGGCATCTTGTCGTTGCCAAACAACTGCTCCATCTTGACCGTGCATTTATAAGTAGATCCAAACTTGACATTGCTGACGTTAGGAATGAATGCCAATGTATAGTCGTCATTCTTAACAACTGAACCTTCAAGCGACGGTGAAAATTCAATGTACTTAGCCAAATCCTTCTCATCCTTGTTCTTCAAAACATCATCATTGAATGTCACCTGGATTGAGGATTTGTCTCCTCCAAAATACCTTGTTGAATAACCTGTCACATAATCCTTGAGCTCATCTTCGCTCATCTTGCTTCCACAGGCAGAAAACAAGAACGCAGCTGCCATACACAATAATAGCAACGCATTGCGCCTTAATACACTTATCATTTTGTCATTAATTATAATTTATCACTTTTCGTAGGAAATCCACACATACAGAATTTCCAAATCACTTATCACTTACAAAAATAGACATTTATCGGCATATAATACTCGGTTTAGGGGAAAAATTGACGCTGACGTTAACGCTAACGAAAAAAGACGCGATGATCTCGCGTCTCTACGGCTGGGCAGGCACAAGACCAGAGGCAGGCACAAGACCTGCCCCTACGCTGTCTTTTAATGAGACTGTATCTTTTATTGCCTCCACTGGTTTCGACGGTGCGGCACTCTTGTATCTCTTATACATTGGTATGGAATCTCCTACCCTGATCAATGCGTCTTTTCTGTATCTTACTGAGGCATTCCACAATAGCCATTCATCGTAGCCAGCATCATAGATGGCGTCGATCTGGGCACGTACATCAGCCGACGTGTATGCTCGTGCTCCTGCCACCCACGGTGCGCTGAAATCCTGTAGCCATGCTCTAACATTTGGTTTGTGATCCAACGAATCCAACACTTTCTTTGATAGCTTCATAGATCCAAGAATAGTCTGGT
>DCIP01000143.1:9147-10138 GCA_002317115.1 Candidatus Scybalocola fimicaballi | reverse complement strand
CTGTGGAGGACACAAATCCGGATATCAAGGAAATTAAGGCACGCAATGTAAAGATTATGCATCGCAGTGAGCTTCTTGCGGAGATTGCCGGAAGCCACAAGGGAGGTGCGATTTGTGTGGGCGGAACTGCAGGTAAGAGCACAACCACTCACCTTATCTATCAACTTCTGCTTGGTGCAGGAAAACATCCGTGTATGATCGCAGGTGCTGCCGATAATGATGTGAAAAGAGGAGGAGAACCCGGCAATTTCGATAATTCAGGTGATGGTCCGCTCGTATTTGAGGGCGACGAGAGCGACAAGAGCATCGTAAGATATAATCCTACTATGTCTGTCATCACTAACGTTGGCCACGACCACCATGAGATCGATGTCACAGTCGGTCTGTTCCAGACTGTCGCCGACAATACTGCCGACACTGTAGTTCTCAATTCAGGTGATGAAAATCTCCGTCGTCTTAACTGCAAAAAGCGAGTTTCTTTCGCTTTAGCCGATTTAGACCCAAATGCAGACTTTAAGGTCACAGACTTGAAACATACCAGCGAAGGCATAACATTTGCAATCAACGGAGTGCCATTCGCATACCATTCCATCGGTCTTCACAACGCATTGAACATCGCCGCTGCTGTGGCAATGGCAAGTGTGTATGGTGTCGACGTGAAGGAGTGTGCAAAGATATTGAACAAATTTGGCGGAGTTTACCGTCGTGGAAATATCATCGGAAAGAATCCTAACGGAGCCATTTTGGTGGACGATTTCGCCCACACGCCAGAGGAGGTTGCCGAGACAATCCGCACGTTGGCTACATTCTCCGACAAGGTTCACGCTGTCTACCAGCCTCATGGATTCGGTCCGCTTCGCAAGACATACGAGCAGATGGCGATTCTTTTGAAGGAGGTGATGAGAAAGCAGGATGTCTTCTATCTTGCCGACGTCTACTATGAAGGAGGCACAACCGACATGAGCATCGGATCTAAGTTTGTGGCTGATTA
>DCIP01000143.1:7409-9030 GCA_002317115.1 Candidatus Scybalocola fimicaballi | reverse complement strand
ATGGGAGCACGCGACAAATCTCTTGCAGATTATGCCTGCTCTTTTAAAGGATAATCAGAAAATATTGATAATTTTGCAAGGAGACGTGAGGGTTCGCGTCTCCTTTTTAAATTAAAATAATATGCAGATTAAAGAACTTGGCGAATTTGGATTGATCGACAGACTAACGAAGGAATTTCCTATCGTGAATAAGTCGACGGAATTGTCGGTTGGCGACGATTGTGCTATCTTGGATTACACAGGCAAGAAAACATTAGTAACGAAGGATTTGCTTCTTGAAGGTGTTCATTTCGACCTTACATACTGCCCTCTTCTACACTTGGGTTACAAATCGGCGATTGTAAATTTCTCCGACGTCTACGCAATGAACGGCAAGCCAAAACAGATGGTTGTGGGGCTTGGTGTTAGTTCAAAACTATGTGTGGAGGATCTTGACGAGCTTTACGCAGGAATGAAGATCGCTTGTGAGGAGCACGGAGTCGACCTTATCGGTGGAGATACAACAGCCTCGCTAAACGGTCTTACTATCAGCATCACATGTATCGGTGAAGGTGAGGAAGGCAAGATTGTGAAGCGCAGTGGAGCAAAAGATACAGATTTGATCTGCGTCACAGGTGATCTTGGTGCCGCATACATGGGTTTGCTTCTTCTTGAGAGAGAGAAAGAGGTGTTCAACGCAGGAAGCGGTTCGGATCCGGATTTCGCAGGCAAAGAGTATTTGATCGAGCGACAGTTGAAGCCAAGAGCAAGAAAGGATATCATCGAGTCGTTGGAACGCATTAACGTCGTCCCTACAGCGATGATGGACATCTCAGATGGATTATCATCAGAGTTGCTTCATATCTGCAAAGCAAGCCACGTAGGATGCCGAATTTACGAGGATCGTATTCCTATTGATTTCTTGACAGCGCAGATGGCTGAGGAGATGAATATGAACATGACAATGGCAGCAATGAACGGTGGTGAGGATTATGAGCTTCTATTCACCATTCCTCTATCAATGCACGACACATTCACTGCCTTGACTGAGGTTGCCCTTCCTGGTGTGCCACGTCCAGACATCAAGATCATCGGCCATATCACATCTGAGAATCTTGGAGCACGAATGATCACACGTGGAGGTGGAGAGATCGACATCCAGGCTCAGGGATGGAACTCGCTTAAGGAATAATTCGTAATTCATAATTCGTAATTCGTAATTGTCGGTATATTCCAGAACACAAGGGGTATACCGACATTTTTTTTGGGGGGGGGATTATATAGCAGTTGTCCAAAATGGAGGATTGTTAAGGGCGGAACGCCCTAACTCACCTCCCATGCGAGCCCGTAGGGCGAGCGTATAAAGAAAAAAGCGGATATCCATATAATACGAAAACCGTGGGCTTACGCCCACGGCTATATATCTTCGATCCCCTTATTCCCCAGGGCGACGCTTCGCTTGCCCTGGGCTACAAGCTTTTGGGCTTTCAGCCCGTTCTGCCTGAATCTTGAATCCTGAATCTTTTATTTCAACCATTTCACAGATTTGACACCCCAAAAAGCATCTTTTCCTAATACTACATTCTCCTTCGAATTATCAATCACCAAATCAAGTTTTTTACAATATTCAAATGCAAAACTT
>DCIP01000143.1:7188-7374 GCA_002317115.1 Candidatus Scybalocola fimicaballi | reverse complement strand
GGTATCTCCACACTTGTCAAACTCTCGCACCAAGCAAATGCTGTCTCTCCGATGCTTGTCACACTCGATGGTATCTCCACACTTGTCAAACTGCTACATCCATAAAATGCATAACTTCCGATTTCTGTCACACTTGATGGAATGTTTACGCTTTGCAATTCTTTACAATATTCAAATGCAAAACTT
>DCIP01000143.1:0-7077 GCA_002317115.1 Candidatus Scybalocola fimicaballi | reverse complement strand
ATGGTATCTCCACACTTGTCAAACTGCTACAATGATAAAATGCATCACTTCCGATTTCTGTCACACTCGATGGTATCTCCACACTTGTCAAACTTTCACATTCATAAAATGCATAACTTCCGATACTTTTAAGACTAGATGGCAACACAATATCTCCTTTGATTCCTCCAGGAGCAGCTATAAGCACCGTCTTCTCCTTATCATATAAGATTCCATCCAGTGATGAGTAGTTTGGATTTTCTGCTGACACATTGATGGCAGTCAAACTGCCACATCCATAAAATGCCTTACTTCCGATGCTTGTCACACTCGATGGTATCTCCACACTTGTCAAACTGCTACATCCAGAAAATGCCTCACTTCCGATTTCTGTCACACTTGATGGAATGTTTACGCTTTGCAATTCTGGACAATATGCAAAAGCACCGTCTCCAATACTTGTAAGCCCCTCAGATAATACAATTGTTTTAACGTTTCCTTCTGTAATAGCATATTGTCCCAAACTTTTCACGCTTGATGGAATTATGACTATAGAATATCCACCTCCGGGAAGTCCACCATCTCCAATGACTGTGACAGCATAATCCTTACCATCAATTCGCACCTTGGATGGAACTGATAGTGTGTCTTTTTCATCATTATAAGAGTCGACACCAATCACAGCGACTGTTGAATCTGTCAAAATCTCAAATTTCAATGGTGTTTCCGAAATATCCACAATTGTATAATCTGGAGTAGTTTGGTCCTCTATCTTGCCAAAAGTTGCCTCCGCAATTTCATCTACATTATATTGAATTACACTTCCGTCCTTAAATTTTAGATACATGACGTCTGTCGCAGCAGACATAGACAAACATAATGTTGACGTTGCGATTAATGATAGTAGTTTTTGTTTCATCGATTTTAATTTTCATTTTTTATTCGAATAAACCATAGTTGTATTTGCAATAACTACAATGCAAATATATCAACAAATTGGGGAACTACAAAAGGATGAAGAAAATTATATAGGCAATCATTGATTTGATTGCCCCTAAATTTTTGCCACTGTTTCCGTCGATTCCGTCGACAGATATCCATATAATATTGCCAACAAACCCATGAAATGGGTGACATAACACAGCCCCATGTGCTAACGTGGAGACACAAAAAGCACCGTCATTCATTTCTGAACGACGGTGCTTTTTCATCAGCAAAACAACAATTATAGTGTAAAGACGCGATATCTCGCGTCTCTATAATATTTATCTTTAAGCATTCTGCTTAACGTAAGCCTCTGCCTTCTCCAACGCGATGTTGATGTTAGCGCAGATGTACTCCTCTCCGATGATCTTGTCTACGCCTGCCTTGTGAAGTGTAGCGTGAACATGGTTGTTAACTCCTGAAAGGATTACCTGGATTCCTGCCTTATGCGACTGCTGGCATAGCTCTGTTAGGTTGTGCATACCTGTTGAGTCGATGAACGGAACCTTTCTCATACGGATGATTCTTACCTTTGGTGTCTCTGCTACGGCACTCATCACGTCGTCGAACTTAGTGGCAACTCCGAAGAAGTATGGGCCATCGATTTCGTAAACACCTACTCCATCTGGAACGATAAGTTTCTCCTCGTGAAGCTGAACGTCTGTATTGTCGCTTGGATCGATCTCCTTACCGAATACACGGACAACAGAAGACTCGTTTGTACGCTTTAGGAACAATACCAATGCAAGTAGCAAACCGATCTCAATTGCGATTGTAAGGTCGAAGATAACTGTCAAGAAGAATGTTGTCATTAGGACAGCAAAGTCTGACTTAGGGCTCTTAGACAATGATACGAATGTCTTCCATCCACTCATGTTGTAAGATACCATTACAAGCACAGCAGCCAAACATGGCATTGGGATCAACTTAACCAAGCCGCCCAAGAAAAGCAATACCAATGTTAGGATCACACAGTGAACAACACCAGCTACTGGAGTCTTACCACCGTTGTTGATGTTTGTCATTGTACGCGCGATAGCTCCTGTTGCAGGAATACCACCGAAGAATGGAACCACGATGTTAGCCACACCCTGGCCGATAAGCTCTGTATTTGAATTGTGTTTGTCGCCAATCACACCATCGGCAACGATTGCAGAAAGCAAACTCTCGATTGCACCCAACATAGCGATTGTGAACGCAGCAGGGAACAAGTTCTGAACAACGCTCAACCATGTCTGTCCCTCAGCCAACTCTAATGCTGGGAATCTTGGTGCAGGGAATCCTTCTGGCATCTCGTAAAGATCACCGATTGTCTTGATTCCTGTATTGTCGACGCTACCCTTGATAAAGTAAACAGCGATTGTTGCGATGATGATAGCAAGCAATGAACCTGGCACCTTCTTAGAAATCTTTGGAGAGAAGATGATGATTAGCAAACTTACTGCTGCCACTCCGAATGCCCACCAGTTGACGTGAGAGAAATTCTCAATGTAGCAAATCCACTTATGTATGAAATCTGCAGGGACCTTCTCAATACCAAGACCGAAGAAATCGTTCATCTGTGTAGAGAAGATAGTGATTGCGATACCTCCTGTGAATCCGACAGTTACTGGATAAGGCACAAACTTGATAATGCTACCGAGTTTGAACACTCCCAACAAAACTAGGATGACACCCGCCATGATTGTGGCGATCATCAAACCAGCCAAACCGTGCTGCTGAATGATTCCGTAGACGATGACGATGAATGCACCTGTAGGACCACCGATCTGAACTTTTGATCCTCCCAAAACTGCGATAAAGAATCCTGCAATGATTGCAGTGATAAGACCTTCAGCCGGACCGACGCCGGATGCGATACCGAATGCGATAGCCAACGGAATGGCTACGATGCCCACAACAATACCGGCCATCAAGTCAGCAGTGGCAGTACCACTGTTGTAGCCTTTAAGACAGTCGAAAAATTTAGGAGCAAAAACTTTTTCCTTTAGATTCATTTTATTCTATCTATTTCTTAAAAACGGCGCAAAATTATTAAAAAAAGATGAATTTATATGTTTTACGACAACTTTTTTCATCAAACATGTATTTTTATCTTAGATGAATATATAAAATACGAATTCTCCAATATCCCGAATGGATTTTATATAGATAGAATGTTTGCCATTGCACCCGATATCCCGAAAGGATTTTATATGGGTAGAATGTTTGCCATTGCACCCGATATCCCGAAGGGATTTTATATGGGTAGAAAATTTGCATTAACACAATTAATGGCTATATTTGCATTTGAAAAAAAAGAAATACAAAAAAAGGTTAATAACAGTATAAATCCAATTCATATGGCAGGCACATATACACAATTACACATTCATTGTGTTTTTGCAGTAAAAAGAAGAGAGGCTTTAATAGACAATACATTCAAAGATGAATTGTATGAGTATATTACAGGAATAGTACAAGAAAGAGGTAACAAATTATTGGCAATTGGAGGAACATCAAACCACATCCACATTTTTTTCGGGTATAGAGCAAATGAAAGTTTGTCAGATTTAATGAAAGCAGTCAAAAGAAGTTCATCATTATGGGTCAATCAAAATCATAAGACACGTTGCAGATTTGAATGGCAAGAAGGTTATGGTGCATTTTCGTACAGCAAATCTCATGTTGATGCGGTTATCAATTACATTAGAAATCAAGAAGAACATCATAAAAAACGATCATTTCACGATGAATATCTAAAAATTTTGAACGATTTTTGTGTAGAATATGATAACAAATATGTTTTCGAGGACTTATGAAATCCCCACCCATATATGATCTCTACCTATATATAATCTACTACCTATATATAATCTACTACCTATATATAATCCCTTCGGGATAGGGATGTTGTGGAAATAAAACATTATATACCCATATATGATCTCTACCTATATATAATCCCTTCGGGATATAAAAAATGGGAAGATTATAATCCTCCCATTTCGTTTTCGTCTTCGTCTTCGTTTTCGTCTTCGTCTTCGTCAGCGTCTTATAGAGCCAATCTGTAGATATTCTCTACATCCTTGCTTGTAAGCTGAACGAATCCTCCTGTCTTACCTGTCTCGCCAAGTCCGAATGTCTTCACAAGGTAAGGGATATCGCTCTCTTTTGCTCCTAGTTCAGCAAATGTAGTCGGCATACCGATCGACTTCAAGAAAGAACGGAATGCAGCGATTCCTTCAAGTGCTGTCTTCTTTGGATTCTGGAAATCCATCTTACAATTCCATACTCTGCAAGCCACCTGTGCAAAACGCATAACATCGTGGTCTACAACGTATGTCATCCATGCTGGCATGATGACTGCAAGACCAGCTCCATGAGCACAGTCGTACAAAGCAGATAGTTCATGCTCGATTCCGTGGCTATTCCAATCCTGATCTCTACCCACACCTACGATATTATTGTGAGCCACCATTCCTGCCCACATAATGTTGGCACGAGCCTGGTAGTCGTTAGGATCTTTGATCACCTTTGGTGTCTCCTCAATCATAGAAAGAAGCACAGCCTCGCAAAGACGATCTGTTGTCTGGACATCAGTTGTATTTGTGAAATATCTCTCGAAAACGTGGGCCATGATATCTGTAGCACCACATGCTGTCTGATATGCAGGAAGAGTCTGAGTAAGTGCTGGATTAAGCACAGAGAATTTAGGACGGATACATTCGCCACTTGCTCCACGCTTCAACATTCCATTCTCATGTGTGATAACAGAGTCGCCAGAACCCTCGCTACCGGCAGCAGCGATAGTCAACACTGTTGCTACTGGCAAGGCTTTCTTAGGACGTGCTTTTCCTGCGTAGAAATCCCAGAAATCACCGTCGTAGCAAACTCCCATAGCAATAGCCTTAGCAGAGTCGATACTTGATCCACCACCGACTGCAAGAATGAAATCTACATTCTCCTTTCTGCATAGGTCAATTCCTTCATAAACCTTTCCTGAACGTGGATTTGGAGTGACACCACCAAGCTCACAGAACGCTACACCAGCCTCTGTTAGAGATGCCTTTACTCTGTCTAGCAAACCAGAACGCACAACAGAACCACCACCATAGTGGATTAAAACCTTTGAACCGCCGAATTCTTTGACAAGTGAGCCACATTTGCTCTCTGTGTCCTTACCAAAAACGAACTTGGTAGGGCTGTAAAATGAGAAATTCTCCATAATAGTATAATAAATTCAAAATTATAAATGCAAAATACGAAATCTGGAATAAAAAAAGACGTGGGATTCCCCCACGTCTCCTTATATCAATGATATTATTCCTTGATTACCTTGAATGTCTTCTGACCACCGTCGTAATTAACCTTCAACACATATACTCCACGTGGAAGTGAAGATGTGTAGATCACAGTTGGGTTGAAATCCACAACGCTCTCTGCAATCACTGTCTGGCCATTGATGTTGACGATGCTTATCTCAGCCTTACCGTCGTAACCAATCTCCACAGGATCAACGATGATATAATCGTCGAATACTGTTGGGTAGACATTGAAATTAGTGTTTCTTGTGACATCAACGACATCTGTCAAAACTGGATCCATCTTAGCAGCAATACTTGCGATAGCCGAGATAAACGGTGCGTTGTAGTCGCAACCTCCCTCTGTCTCAGTGTATGAAGCACCACCCTCGATCACGTTCTCAAAGATACCTGTACCTGAAGGTCCACCAATCACACCACCGCTTGCAAACATGTAATCACATGTGTTCTTTACATTTGAAGGTGGATTATCGTTTCTACCCATAGCATTTCTGTGGTGTAGACGGAACTTCATATCACCCTTGAATCCATGCAAGAATGTATGGTTGAACTCGTTCTTCCCCATCACATAGTCGACGATACGAGTACGGAAGCCCTCTGCCTCTTTTGAAGTGTTCGACTCTGCGACAATTCCCTCTTCAACAAGTTTTAGATACAAAGCAGCAGCTGTAGCTCCACCAAGAGCCAACTTGTTTGTTCCCCAACGGCTTGCGTAGTAAGGGAAACCGTTTGCATCAGGAGTAGCCTTACCCAAATGGAACTTCACGTTCTTCTCAAGGAAGCTTAGATATGTTCCACCCTGACCGTTATTCATGCTCTTGTTGATTCTTGCGATATAGAAATATACATAGTCGGACATTGTATCCCATGCAAGAGGTGAGTTAGACTCCCACTTTCCTGCAAGATACGACTTAGCGTCTGCCAAGTAGCTTTCCTGCTCTGTCATATTGTATAGCATGATAGCAGCAAGAGACAACTCATCTGTCCACTCTGAATTTGGAGAACCGTAGAATTCAGGGATTGCAGCCTGAGCATCCTTGTTCTTCTTTGCAAACTCATATCCAGCGATTGCAGCAGCCTTACACTTAGCAGCGTAATCAGCATCTGGGTAGTGTTTTGCCATCAAACAAAGCGCAGAGACATAGTTGGCAGCCTGAGGTCCACCCTTAGAAGAGGATGTCCATACCGGACGTGGATCACCACCGTTATCCACCGACTGCTCACTCTGCTTAGAAGATGTCATCCAAACTCTGTGGTCGCCACCGTCGCCGACGTAATAGCAGAACTCACCGTTGGACAAGAAACACTTCATGAAATAGTCAGTAGCGATTTTAGCCTCATCAAGCACATCAGGAATACCGTTCTTTGGTCCGTATTCACCGTCGTAGTTATCCTGGAAAGCTGCAGGCCAGATATCATAAGACGCAAGCAATGAAAATGCTGCGTAACCCATTGTTGTACCAACCTTGATATGGTCGCCACAGTCGTGCCATCCACCAGTTAGATCGAAGCTACCATTACCACCACCGTTCACCTTTCCTTTACCATCCTGCATGTGGCAGTATTTCTTTGAAAGCGAACTGTTCTCGTGAAGCATCCAGTTGTGAGTGTCGCCACAACGCTGACCGCCAAAAAACTTCAATCCCATGTTGATAGCCTCTCTATAGTCTGATGCCTGATAGCCATTTGAATATGATGTAAAGTCGAATGCAAACGAAGTTGCCGACAATGCAGTTAGAAGTGAAAGTGTAAATAGTTTCTTCATACGCATTTATGTTATTATGATTTGTAGCCTCGCCGGGAATCGAAC
>DCIP01000146.1:6337-11214 GCA_002317115.1 Candidatus Scybalocola fimicaballi | reverse complement strand
TTCCCACGTCTTTTTTTATTCCACATTTCGTATTTCGCATTTATAATTACGCATTTTATTATACTATTATGGAGAATTTCTCATTTTACAGCCCTACCAAGTTCGTTTTTGGTAAGGATACAGAGAGCAAATGTGGCTCACTTGTTAAAGAATTCGGTGGTTCAAAAGTCCTAATCCACTACGGTGGCGGCTCGGTTCAGCGTTCAGGTTTGCTAGACCGTGTTAAGAAATCCCTAACAGAGGCAGGTGTTCCATTCTGTGAGCTTGGTGGTGTGACTCCAAATCCACGTTCAGGAAAGGTTTACGAGGGAATCGACCTATGCAGAAAGGAGAATGTAGATTTCATTCTTGCTGTAGGCGGTGGCTCGGCTATCGACTCTGCAAAGGCAATCGCCATGGGACTTTGTTACGACGGAGATTTCTGGGATTTCTACTCAGGAAAGGCTCGTCCAAAGAAGGCAGTTCCAGTAGGTACGGTGTTGACTATCGCAGCTGCAGGTAGTGAAGGTTCGGGCGACTCTGTAATCACTCATGAGAATGGCAATATCAAACGTGGCGCGGGTGGCGACTGTATCCGTCCAAAATTCTCTGTGCTTAACCCTGCACTCACTCAAACACTTCCTGCATATCAGACTGCTTGTGGCGCTACAGATATCATGGCCCACGTCTTCGAGAGATATTTTACAAATACAACTGATGTCCAGACAACAGATCGTCTTTGCGAGGCAGTCCTTCTTTCTATGATCGAGGAGACTCCAAAGGTGATCAAGGATCCTAACGACTACCAGGCTCGTGCCAACATCATGTGGGCAGGAATGGTGGCTCACAATAATATCGTTGGCGTAGGTAGAGAACAGGATTGGAATAGCCACGGTATCGAGCACGAGCTATCTGGTTTGTACGACTGTGCTCACGGAGCAGGTCTTGCAGTGATTATGCCAGCGTGGATGACATACGTTGTAGATCATAATGTGATGCGTTTTGCACAGGTAGCTTGCAGAGTATGGAATTGCAAGATGGATTTCAACGATCCTAAGAAGACAGCCCTTGAAGGTATCGCTGCCTTCCGTAGTTTCTTGAAGTCGATCGGTATGCCGACTAACTTCGCTGAACTTGGAGCAAAGGAGAGCGACATTCCTTATTTGGTTAAGACATTCGGTCTTGGCGAGACAGGTAAGACAGGAGGATTCGTTCAGCTAACAAGCAAAGACGTAGAGAATATCTACAGAATGGCGTTGTAAGAACGAAAACGAAAACGAAGACGAAAACGAAAACGAAAATGGGAGGGTTTTTAATCTTCCCATTTTTTTATGGATATTATTGTTGAAATATTTTTTCCTATCTTTGTTTCCGCAATAATACCCGTATATGGGAAGTATTAACAGTATAAATTTAAAATATGGCAAGACCTATTAAAGAGACACCGATACGGTTGCCAATTATTTGGTAATCGCAATTTTTTTTGCACTTTTATATCAAAAAAGTTGCCGTAAAACATATAAATTCATCTTTTTTTGATAATTTTGCGCCGTTTTTAAGAAAAGATAGACAAAATGAATCTAAAGGAAAAAGTTTTCGCTCCTAAATTTTTCGACTGTCTAAAGGGATACAACAGTGGTACAGCCACTGCTGACTTGATGGCCGGTATTGTTGTGGGCATCGTGGCCATACCATTGGCTATCGCGTTCGGTATCGCATCCGGAGTTGGTCCGGCTGAAGGTCTTATCACTGCAATCATTGCAGGATTCTTTATCGCAGTTTTGGGTGGATCTAAGGTTCAGATCGGTGGCCCTACAGGTGCGTTCATCGTAATCGTTTACGGAATTATCCAGCAGCACGGTTTGGCTGGTTTGATGATCGCCACAATTATGGCGGGAGTCATTCTGGTTTTGTTGGGTGTGTTCAAGCTTGGTAGCATTATCAAGTTCGTTCCTTATCCAGTAACTGTCGGATTTACAGGTGGTATCGCTATCACTATTTTCTCGACTCAGATGAACGATTTCTTTGGCCTTGGTATTGAGAAGGTTCCTGCTGATTTTGTTCATAAGTGGATCTGCTACATTGAGAACTTCTCACACATCAACTGGTGGGCATTCGGAGTGGCAGCAGTAAGTTTGCTAATCATCATCTTCTCTCCAAAGATTTCTAAGAAGGTGCCTGGCTCATTGCTTGCTATCATCATCGCAACTATCGCTGTTTACTTTATCAAGGGTAGCGTCGACAATACAGGAATCAAGACAATCGGTGATCTTTATACAATGCCAGAAGGATTCCCTGCTCCAAGATTCCCAGAGTTCGCTTTGGCAGAGGGACAGACATGGTTGAGCGTTGTCCAGAGCTTGTTCCCGGCTGCATTCACAATCGCAATGTTGGGAGCAATCGAGAGTTTGCTTTCAGCAATCGTTGCCGACGGTGTGATTGGCGACAAGCACAATTCAAATACAGAGTTGATCGGCCAGGGTGTTGCTAATATCGTGGTTCCATTCTTCGGTGGTATTCCTGCAACAGGAGCCATCGCGCGTACAATGACAAATATCAACAACGGTGGTAAGACTCCGGTAGCTGGTGTAGTTCACTGTGTAATCTTGACATTGGTATTGCTATTCTTGGGCGACTTGGTTAAGTTGATTCCAATGCCATGTTTGGCTGCTGTGCTTGTGATGGTATCATACAACATGAGTGGATGGAAGACATTCGTTTCATTGTCTAAGAGCCCTAAGTCAGACTTTGCTGTCCTAATGACAACATTCTTCTTGACAGTTATCTTCGACCTTACAATCGCAATCGAGATCGGTTTGCTACTTGCATTGGTTCTATTCCTAAAGCGTACAAACGAGTCTTCAGTTGTCCGTGTATTCGGTAAGGAGATCGATCCAAGCGACAATACAGACGTTCAGCTTCACGAGGAGAAACTTATCGTTCCAGATGGAGTGGGTGTTTACGAGATTGACGGACCTTATTTCTTCGGTGTCGCAACTAAGTTCGACGACGTGATGAGTTCAGTGGCTGAGACACCAAAGGTAAGAATCATCCGTATGAGAAAGGTTCCATTCATCGACTCAACAGGTATGCACAACCTAACTGAGCTTTGCAACCAGTCTCACAAGGCAGGTATCCAGGTGATCCTTTCAGGTGTTAACAACCACGTTCACGCTACACTTCACAAGGCAGGCGTAGACAAGATCATCGGAGAGGAGTACATCTGCGCTAACATCAACATCGCGTTGGAGAAGGCAGAGGCTTATGTAAAGCAGAATGCTTAAGAAAATATTAGTAGAGACGCGAGATCTCGCGTCTTTACATAAGATATAATTGTTGTTTTGCTGATAAAAAAGCACCATCGTTCAGAAATGAATGGTGGTGCTTTTTTGTGTCGTGTCAAACAAAAAATCGAAGGATTTGAAAAATAATCAAGCGAAAATTTGCTTTTCTATATATATATATATATTCGCCGACGCGAATTTTTGATAAGGATTTAATTCGTTGGCTATGTGTTCTGCCAGGAAGGATATATTATTTAGGACTTTTATCAATGGAGAATCAGAAATTTTCAGATTCCAATATAATTAGAGGAGATGCAGAGAAATATCTCAGATACGCCGGAATAATAGATTGGATTACGGATGCAATGACGAATTGCCATTTTATTGAGGCTATCACTCTTGAAGAAAGTTTGATTTCGGATAGATTGGTGACAGCGTGTAATTTGTTGGGGATAAATAAACCAGATGACCTGAGTTTCTTCGATAAACTAAAAAAACTTGAAGATAAAGATGGTCAATTTGACTTGAATTATTCATTAGCTCATACTTGGAGAAAAGAAAGAAATGATTTTATCCATAATATGGCATCGACACCTTTAAGTAAATCTACATTAGAAGATCGTTTCAAAAAATCACAGAAAATTGCTGAAGAAGGTATGTCGTTATTCAGAGATATTGATTCTTTAGTTAAAAAGCTCAAAAGGATTAAAAAAGATTAGACATAATTACCTGTTATTGTTAAAAGAGGCATGATAATAGGTGTAAAAAAGACCTCTTAATAATCAAATTTTATTGTTATGATTAAGAAACTGTTATTTCTTTTCATTCCATTTTTTGCTACTTTGAATGCCCAAAATGAGCATCAAGGGCATAAGTATGTTGATCTGGGATTGAGTGTAAAATGGGCTACGACTAACGTTGGAGCAAGCTCTCCAGAGAAGCAAGGTGAACTGTATAAATTTGCAGAAACGACTCCATTTGTTGATGGAGCTCCATGGAAAAATTGGAGATATTATAAGGAAAAAACAATACCTGCTCATAAAGATGCAGATGGCTATGATGTTAAAGAAACAAAAATTACGGGATTCACAAAATACATATCTCCTACTATGGCAGTTTTTGAAGGATATAGTAGAGATAACAGAACGACACTTGATCCAAGTGATGATGTTGTTGTATTAAAGTGGAAAGGAGATTGGAGAACTCCTACACCTGAAGAATATCAAGAACTTTGGGACAATTGTACTAAAGAAAGAAAAACCATGAATGGTGTTGAAGGCTACAAATTTACAGGTCCAAATGGGAAAAGTATATTCATGCCTTATGTTTATAATGGAGGTTTCGATGTAAAACTGGATTATGCTGGAAATTACCTTTCAAAGCCTAAGAATGCATTGTCTTTTGAGAAGAAGTATCGAACTTCTGAAATAGGTTGTGTGTTTGTTTGCGATTATGTTTATGCTGGAGGTGTAGAATGCCGAAAACAAGATTGGCTTAATCATTATTATGAACACGCTATGCCGATTCGTCCTGTCTATGAGACTGCCGCAGAAAGACAAGCAAAGATAGAGGCAAAAGCAAAAGCAGAGGCAGAGGCAAAAGCAAAGGCAGAAG
>DCIP01000146.1:0-6237 GCA_002317115.1 Candidatus Scybalocola fimicaballi | reverse complement strand
AAAGCAAAGGCAGAAGCAGAGGCAAGAGAATTAGCAGAAAGAGAATTCTCTATGTACGATAGTGCTAATGACTTGAAATTCATTCTTTATATAGGTTCTGGTGAAACATGGAATTTGGGAGGTTTTGATGAATTACGTCCTCATATAACAAAAGTGATCGTAGATGGAAAAGATATTGAACCTACATCCAGTATTGAATTTGCCAATCTTGGCAAGCAGGGCATGAATAAAAGACACTATGTGATTGTCAAAACAGATGGCTTTGAGAAATTGCCAAGAAAGTGTTTCTATAATGACTCTCACATTGCAGCGTTGCATATTCCTGCATGTGTAAAAAAGATATCAGACTATAATGGGCAAAATTGTTATTATTTAGGTGATATTTATTGTTATTCAAGCATAGCACCAAAAGGAGCATTGTTACCTCTTCTATTTTACGATCTTGAAAATTCTAACTATGTTAACAAGTGTGGTAGCTCATGTTCTTCAAAAAGGCTTCACATTTTAAAGGATGCAACTAGGTATAATAAGAGTCCATGGAATGCCCTAATTGAAAAATGCGGCTTCCAAATCAGTTATATTGAGTAAGGTCTATAAGATATCGTACTAAGTCATTGTGTATGATGTCTTTAAGTAAAAATTTGAAAAAGCACCGTCGTTCAGAAATGAATGGTGGTGCTTTTTTTATCCCCACGTTAGCACATGGGGCTGTGTTATGTCACCCATTTCATGGGTTTGTTGGCAAATTCTGAGGATAGCCAAGCTTTTGGAATAATCCAACGTCGATATGGAATCTTAAATGATACAAAATTAGGGGCAATCAAATCAATGATTGCCCCTATAATTTTATGATGGTGTTTTTTTAATTATAAATGCTTGATATGAAAATTTCAAATCATTAACTTTGCAAATGATTTGATGTTAAACAGAAAAGTTATTTTATGGAAGTTAGTAACAGTGTTATAGCAGAAGATAACTATAAGTTATTTTTTGATAAAATCACAAAACAAATTCGCAGTGCTCAATATGAAGCAATGAAGTCTGTTAATACAGAGATGATGAATCTTTATTGGCAGATAGGAAAAGAATTGTCGGAAAAACAATCTCAAGGTTGGGGAAAATCAGTAGTAGAGACATTGTCGAAAGATATTCAAAGTGAATTTCCTGGAATAAAAGGCTTTGGTGTTAGAAATCTTTGGTATATGGTCCAGTTTTATACTGAATATCAATCAGATGAAATTCTGCAACCAATGGTTGCAGAAATTAGTTGGGCAAAACACTTAGCCATAATGACAAAGTGTAAAGAGACTCAGGAACGAAGGTTTTATATTCTAGCAACAAAGAGATTTGGATGGACAAAGGATGTCCTCATAAATAAGATTGAACTGAAGTCTTATGAGAACTATCTTTTGGGACAAACCAATTTTGATGTTGTTCTTCCTGAGAATGTTAAGAAACAAGCATCATTGGCTGTAAAAGATGATTATTTTGTTGGGTACGGAGAACTTGATACGGTACATTCAGAATATGATCTTGAGAAGAGTTTGGTCCGAAATATACAACAATTTTTGGCAGAGTTTGGTCCAGATGTTATGTTCGCAGGAAGCCAGTATCGTTTGGAGGTTTCAGGAAAGGAATATTTTGTTGATTTGATGCTATATCATCGCAGACTAAAATCTTTTATTGCGGTAGAATTGAAGGTCGGCGAATTTGAACCTGAGTATAAAGGGAAGATGGAGTTTTACTTAAATGTAATTAATGATACAATCAAATTGCCTGATGAAAATCCTGCAATTGGTATTATCATCTGTAAATCAAAGGATAGAACGATAGTAGAATATGCTCTACGCTCTTCTAACATGCCGATAGGTGTGGCTACTTATAGTTTGTCTTCTAATCTTCCAGATCATTATGTCAATATGCTTCCTGAAACGTCTGCGATTGAAGAAAAGATAATGCGATTGATAGGAGAGTAATGTCGGAATTGGGGAATATATCCGTCGACGGAAACAGTGGCAAAAAATTTAGGGGCAATCAAATCAATGATTGCCTATATGATTTTCTTCATCCTTTTGTCGTTCCCCAATTTGTTGATATATTTGCATTGTAGTTGTTGCAAATACAACTATGGTTTATTCGAATAAAAAATGAAAATTAAAATCGATGAAACAAAAACTACTTTCATTAATCGCAACGTCAACATTATGTTTGTCTATGTCTGCTGCGACAGACGTTATGAATATTAAATTGAAGGATGGTCAAGTAATTCGATATAATTTAGAAAATGTCGTTGAGGTAGATTTTATCGACATTCCAGAAGAATCTATTCCAGATACATCAGAACTTACGTTGAAATTTGAGATTATATCCGACTCGACGGTTAAGGTTGTAAGAGATCATACCAAAGTTGACATGTTGACTGTTGATTCTGTAAACATTCCTCCAAAAGTAAGAATTGATGGGATAGTATATGATGTGACAGGCATTGGGAATTGTGCGTTTTGTGATTATCACAGTTTAAAATCCGTCACAATTCCAGAGAGTGTAACAACAATCGAAGAATATGCCTTTAACGATTGTTATAATTTGACAGAGATAAATATTCCTCAGAATGTATCTGACATCGGAACTGGAGCATTGGGTGCTTGCAGTAGTTTGAATCCTTATTTATTAGTATATGATAACGGCACAAAATGCTATGGTTGGGTAGGATCTAACGATTCTTGTATTAATGTCGTTATTCCAGAGGGCGTAACTAGCATAGGTAGTACCGCATTTTACGGATGTTGCAATTTGACTGGCATAGAGATTCCTGATGGAGTGGCTAGCATTGGAGAGAAAGCATTTTATGGATGTAGCAAATTGTCAAGCATTGATATTCCTGATGGAATCACGAGTATGGGAGAGGGAACCTTTTATGGATGTAGTAGTTTGGCGAGCGTATCCATTCCAAAGGGAGTCACTAGCATCGAAAGGACTTTATTTTACAAATGCAACAATTTGAAAAGCGTGACCATTCCAGAGGGAGTCACTAGTATCGGAGATTATGCATTTTGTTTTTGTGATAGTTTAGCAAACATAACTATTCCAGAGAGTGTTACGAGCATTGGATCATCTTCATTTAGCAAGTGTTTGAGCTTGAAGAGTATGACTATACCAGAGGGAGTGACCAGCATCGGAAATGATGCATTCTGGTATTGTAGCGTTTTGACAAGCATAATTATTCCAGAAAGCGTTACTAGCATTGGATCTGGAGCATTTTATAATTGTAGCAATTTGACAAGCATAAATGTCCCCAAGAATGTTAAGAGCATCGGGAAAGAGGCATATAGAGGATGTGACCTTTTGACTCCAGATTTGTTGATTTATGATAATGGCACAAAATGTTATGGCTGGGTAGGAAGCAAGGATTCTTGTATTAATGTTGTTATTCCGGAGGGAGTCACTAGTATCGAAGATAGTGCCTTTGATGCTGCTTATCGTTTGGAAAACATAATAATCCCAGAGACTGTAACAAGTATTGGAGAGATGGCATTTTATTTATGTGGCCGTTTGGAAAACATGACAATCCCAAAGAGTGTGACAAGCATTGGTAAATCAGCATTCAGTTATAGTTCGAATCTTAATGTTGTGATTGATAATTCAGAAGAGAATGTAAAGATAGGAACGACTGCTTTCAAAAATGTCAAGTCTGTGAAATGGTTGAAATAAAAGATTCAGGATTCAAGATTCAGGCAGAACGGGCTGAAAGCCCAAAAGCTTGTAGCCCAGGGCAAGCTAAGCGTCGCCCTGGGGAATAAGGGGATCGAAGATATATAGCCGTGGGCGTAAGCCCACGGTTTTCGTATTATATGGATATCCGTCGACGGAAACGACGGAAACAGTGGCAAAAATTTAGGGGCAATCAAATCAATGATTGCCCCTATAATTTTATGATCTATTTTACGGAAATTTTACGTTCGTTAAATTCGTCATTCCGCATCATTCCTTAAGCGAGTTCCATCCCTGAGCCTGGATGTCGATCTCTCCACCTCCACGAGTAATCATACGCGCACCAAGGTTCTCTGATGTGATATGACCGATGATCTTGATATCTGGACGTGGTACACCAGGTAGTGCAACCTCTGTCAATGCTTTGAATGTGTCGTGCATTGATAGAGGAATAGTGAATAGAAGCTCATAATCCTCACCACCGTTCATTGCTGCCATTGTCATGTTCATATTCATCTCCTCAGCCATCTGTGCTGTCAAGAAATCAATAGGAATACGATCCTCGTAAATACGGCATCCTACGTGGCTTGCTTTACAGATATGAAGCAATTCTGATGACAATCCGTCTGAGATATCCATCATAGCAGTAGGAACGACGTTGATACGCTCCAACGACTCAATAATATCCTTTCTTGCTCTTGGCTTCAACTGACGCTCAACCAAGTACTCTTTTCCTGCGAAATCAGGGTCTGAACCCTTTCCTGCATTGAATACCTCTTTCTCTCTCTCAAGTAGAAGCAAACCCATGTATGCGGCTCCAAGATCACCTGTCACGCAGATAAGATCTGTATCTTTAGCTCCACTACGCTTTACAATCTTTCCTTCCTCACCTTCACCAATACATGTGATGCTTATAGTAAGACCGTTTAGCGACGCTGTTGTGTCTCCACCGATTAGGTCAACTCCGTGCTCCTCACACGCGATCTTCATTCCTGCGTATAGCTCGTCAAGATCCTCTACACATAGTTTTGAACTAACACCAAGCCCCACAACCATCTGTTTTGGTTTGCCGTTCATTGCGTAGACGTCGGAGAAATTTACAATCGCCGATTTGTAGCCCAAATGTAGAAGAGGACAATATGTAAGGTCGAAATGCACACCCTCAAGCAGCAAATCCTTAGTTACTAATGTTTTCTTGCCTGTGTAATCCAATATGGCACAATCGTCGCCAACCGACAATTCCGTCGACTTATTCACGATAGGGAATTCCTTCGTAAGTCGGTCAATCAAACCAAATTCTCCAAGTTCTTTAATCTGCATATTATATTATTTAATTTATATTGCCCCGAGACAATGTCTCGGGGAACATGACATTTTCGGATTATCCTTTAAAAGAGCAGGCATAATCTGCAAGAGATTTGTCGCGCGCTCCCATAATCACAATCGAATCATTGTCCTTGCTATCCTTTGCTGTCAACGTTGGGATCTCTTTTCTATCCTGCACGTAGACGCAATTGATGCCTTGCGACGTGAAGTAATCAGCCACAAACTTAGATCCAATGCTCATATCTGTAGTTCCACCCTCGTAGTAGACGTCGGCAAGATAGAAGACATCCTGCTTTCTCATCACCTCCTTCAACAAGATTGCCATCTGCTCGTAAGTTTTACGAAGCGGACCAAATCCGTGTGGCTGGTAGACGGCATGTACCTTATCTGAGAATGTAGCCAACGTGCGGATTGTCTCGGCAACTTCTTCTGGTGTGTGGGCAAAATCGTCCACTAATAGTGCACCATTCGGATTCTTGCCGATGATGTTTCCACGACGGTAAACACCTCCAAACTTATTCAGAATCTTAGCACACTCCTCTACGCTCACTCCATACACACTTGCCATAGCCACAGCTGCGGCGATGTTCAACGCATTGTGTAGACCTATAGAATGATATGCGAATGGCGTTCCGTTGATAGAAAACGAAATGCCTTCGCTTGTATGTTTCAAGTTTGTAACCTTAAAATCTGCATTTGCGTCAAGTTCAGCAAGAGCAAAAGTGACGCATTTCTTGCAGTTAAGACGACGGAGATTCTCGTCTCCTGAATTGAGAACCACAGTGTCGGCAGTATTGTCAGCCACAGTCTGGAACAATCCAACTGTAACGTCAATCTCATGGTGGTCGTGACCAACGTTAGTGATGACAGACATAGTCGGATTATATCTTACGATGCTTTTGTCACTCTCGTCGCCCTCAAATACGAGTGGACCATCACCTGAGTTATCAAAATTGCCGGGTTCTCCTCCTCTTTTCACATTATTATCGGCAGCTCCTGCAATCATACATGGTTGTTTGCCTGCTCCAAGAAGAAGCTGGTAGATAAGATGAGTAGTTGTGCTCTTGCCGGCAGTTCCGCCCACACATATCGCGCCTCCACAATGGCTGCCAGCTATTTCAGCAAGAAGCTCACTGCGATGCATAATTTTTACATTGCGTGCCTTAATTTCCTTAATATCCGGATTTGTGTCCTCCACAG
>DCIP01000037.1 GCA_002317115.1 Candidatus Scybalocola fimicaballi | reverse complement strand
GTTGAGGGTCCAACTTGCTTTAAGTTTAACGGTGAAGACAAATGGTGTCTTTTCATTGATGAATTCGGAGGCAAAGGTTATTATCCACTTGTCACTACTGATCTTTCATCTGGCAAATTCACTCAGGTTGCGTCTGGCGAATACTCTTTGCCATCGGTGATGCGTCATGGATCTGTGATCAGCATTACAGAGGAAGAGTACAGCAATCTAAGAAACAAATACGAACAGCGTCCTGCTGCGATGTGCAACGTCCGTATCAATCCGGCAGCACGTCAGCAGACAATGGAAGGATGGGGAGTCTCACTTTGCTGGTGGGCTGGCCAGTGTGGAAAATGGACAGAGGATAAGGTCAACGACTTGGTGGATATGCTAACGTCGGAAGACAAGTTGAATTTCAATATCTTCCGTTACAATATCGGAGGCGGTGATGTACCGTCGCATGCTAATGGCCACATGGTCAACGGAAAGGGTAAGCGTGCTGAGATGGAAGGATTCAAGGCAACGGAGAATTCTGCTTATAATTGGAATGCCGACGCCGCTCAGCGTAAGATCATGCTAAAGTTGAGAGATGCTCGTAAGGATGACGTGGTGTTTGAGGCATTCTCCAACTCTGCTCCTTATTGGATGACATATTCTGGTTGCGCGTCTGGAAACAATGACGGATCAAAGGATAATTTGAAGCCAGAGTATTATGGCAAGTTCTGCGACTATCTTATCGACGTCTGCAAGCATTATAAGGAGACATACGGCATTGAATTCAAGACATTGGCTCCATTCAACGAGCCAAACACAAATTTCTGGTATAATAAAGGATCTCAGGAGGGATGCCATTTCGATCCGTCGTCGCAGGTGAAGGTCATCCGAACACTTTATCCTAAATTGAAAAATTCAGGATTGAAGACGGTTATTTCCGCTTCCGATGAGACAAATGTGCCGTTGGCAATCGGTGAGTTGCAGACATTCATCAAAGAGGGAGATATCATTCCGATGTTGGGCCAGTACAACACTCATACTTACGGAGGAAGCATACAGGACAAGGCAAATCTAAAGGATCTTGTTACAGAGACTCGTCTTCCATTTTGGATGTCGGAGACAGGCTCAGGAGGCGACGGTATTGGAGGAAATCTTGCGATGGCACAACGTATGTTTGACGACCTTAACTATCTTCAGCCACAGGCATGGATAGATTGGCAGTTTGTGGAGGAGAAGAACGATCAGTGGTGTTTTGTAAGAGGAAGTTTTGACGGCCAGACATATTATATCGTGAAGAATTTCTACGTCCGCATGCAGGTCACTCGTTTCATCAAGCAGGGCTATACTATGCTTGGCACAGGACGTAACGATATCCTTGCCGCAATCAGTCCGGATGGCGATAAAGTTGTGGTGGTAATGCTGAACACTGGCACGTCTCAGAAGACAGTAAGCGTTGATCTTTCGCTTTTGAATAAAGTCGACGCTAAGGCTCAACTCTATGTCACAAACTCAACCCGTGATTGCCAGCGTATGGCGGATGTGGAAGTGTACGACGGCAGATTAGACTATACTATGGGCGGACAGGAAATCTCAACATTGATTTTCTCTACTGAGTGTGGCGACGGAATGGCGAATTTCACTGCGGAGATGCCGTATATGATTGTCCCTCGTGCATCAACGTCTCCTTTGACTTTAAATGGAACATCATTGCAGTTGGGCAATTTGTCGATCACAAACACAAATCAGCGATGGTATTTTAGCAAGTTGGCAAACGGCAACTACAACATCTATACTTTGGTGAACAACGATAAGATGGCGTTGACAGACAACGGATCATACTATCTTTCAATATCTTCGCTTAATCCATCAAGCAAGAGTCAGGAGTTTAAGGTAGAGAGTCTTGGCGACAACAGTTTCAAGATAGTTTCCGCGTCGAACAATAAACTTTTTGATTTGGAGAGTGGAAAGTTTGATGTCAACACAAAAGTAGGATTATGGCAATCCGGAGCGACGGGAGCCAACGTCCATCGTGAGTGGAGAATTCTATCGGTGCCATTCACAGCAGTGCCAGTGAAGGAAGTGACATCAGTGGAGGATAATGTATCATCACCGTCGACATTGGTATATGGAGAGGAAGGTAATATTGTGATTCTATCGTTGGATGAATCTGCTGCAAACGACATTGTCGTATACAACGCAGCAGGCCAGGCAGTAGCCAGAAGCACCGTCAACTCCTCAATCACGAGAATTCCTATGGAGAGAGGAATCTATGTGGTTAGATGTGGAAGAGGAGGCGAGAGAGTGATGGTGAAATAAAGGTTGACTTAACAAATCCAAATACTAATTATACTCCCGTGGATACAGATGTGTCCGCGGGAGTATTTTTATGATCTCTTCTCACATTTAGCATTTTTTTGCAGTTGTCCTTGGAATTATTGAGAGATTGTCCCAAAAAATGAATATATTTGCCAAAATATTATAAAGTGTAAAAGAAGACGAATATGAAAATAGCGCTAATCGGCTACGGTAAAATGGGCCACATGATTGAGAAAATTGCGAGAGAGAGAGGTCATGAAATCGTATCTATTATTGATATCGACAACCGTGAAGATTTGAATAGCGACGCTTTCAGGAGTGCCGACGTTGCAATCGAGTTCACTGTTCCAACAACTGCTATCGACAATATCAACGCTTGCTTCGACGCAGGTGTCCCTGTCGTTTGCGGTACAACAGGCTGGACTAAGCGTATTGATGAGGTTAAGTCTGTGATGGCACAGAAGAACGGTACTCTTTTCTGGAGCTCCAACTATTCTGTAGGCGTTAATATTTTCATGGCAGTCAACAAGTATCTGGCTAAGATCATGAACGGATTCGCTCAGTATAATGTTGAGATGACTGAGGTTCACCATATCCACAAGCTTGACGCTCCAAGTGGTACAGCGATCACACTTGCAGAGGGTATCCTTGATAATCTTGACAGAAAGACTAACTGGTCGAAGGAGGTTGAGGGCTCATCTTCGGATATCGCAATCAAGTCGATCCGTGAAGGAGAGGTGCCAGGAATCCACACTATCCGCTATGAGTCGGGTGTCGATTCAATCGAGATTACACACGATGCAAAGAGCCGTGAGGGATTTGCTCTTGGCGCAGTGCTTGCTGCTGAGTTTACTGCAGGAAAGAAGGGCTTCTACGGCACTCAGGATATGTTTAAATTCTAATTGAAAGAAATGTTCGGTATAGGATCAACGAATAAGGTTTTGGCTTCTACAAAGAAGAAAGACGAATACATAGGAAAGAAATCCGGCACGTTAGCTGAGCGTTTTAAGGATACAGAAAAGATTGACTTTATTAAGTTTGGCATCTTTGCTGTGTTGACGCTTTTGTTCGCATTGTGGACCGGCAATCCGTTGACGTTGCTTTTCCTACTATTTTTCCTTGATGTCTATATCACTCGTTATATCGCGTGGGATTGGTGGAAGAAATCGACTAATCCGATTGTGAAGACGGTAGGAAGCTGGGTAGACGCGATCATTTTCGCATTGGTGGTAGTCTATTTCATCAATATCTACTTGTTCCAGAACTATGTGATTCCGTCGTCGTCTTTGGAGAAGACATTGTTGGTGGGCGACTACCTGTTTGTGAGCAAGTGCAATTATGGTCCACGTTCACCTATGACGCCGCTGTCATTCCCGTTGGCCCAGCACACATTGCCTATTCTCAACTGTAAGTCGTACGTCGAGAATCCGCAGTGGGAGTACAAGCGTTTGGCTGGATTCCAGGATGTGAAGCTTTACGACATCGTGGTGTTCAACTTCCCTGCTGGCGATACAGTGGCAATGAAGGTTCAGAACCCTGACTATTATACACTTACGTCGACATACGGACGTGATAAGGTATGGAATGACAAGGAGACATTCGGTGATATCGTTTGGAGGCCAGTCGACAGACGTGAGAATTATGTTAAGAGATGTGTAGGTTTGCCAGGAGATAATCTGTTGATTTCGGATAAGAACCTTTATATCAACGGACATTTGGTTGAGGCTCCGGAGCATGTGCAGTTCAACTACTTCATCGAGTCGACAACTGCGTTCACAGAGAAGACATTCCAGACTTTAGGTGTAAGCAGATCAGACTACGAATACTCGATGGTGTCGACAGACTGGAAGAGAATGTTGCAGTATCAGGCGAATGCTGACGGTTCTTATAACTACGTCTACAAGTTGCCATTGACTGCGGCAATGAAGGCACAGCTTGAGAAGCGTAGTGACGTGGTGAGCATCCGTCTTGAGGATGAGAGATTTGGCGGACGTACGTTCCCTCAGACAAAGGCTGACAACAAGTGGACACGTGATAATTACGGACCAATTCATATTCCGGCAAAAGGAGAGACAATCGACCTTGACGCTGACAATATTGACTTGTATGCCCAGATAATCAGAAACTACGAGGGCAATAAACTAGAATACTCTGGCAACGACATTAAAATCAATGGGGAAGCTGCCAACAAATACACATTCAAAATGGATTACTACTGGATGATGGGAGACAACAGACACAACTCAGCTGATTCCAGATATTGGGGATTTGTACCTGAGGATCACATCGTGGGAAAACCGATTTTTATATGGCTTTCGCTTGATGACGACAAACAGGGATTCTTCAACAGACTACGTACTGAGCGAATCTTCAAGTTTATCCATAATGATTAACAGGTAGAGACGGTTGACGATTGATGAATGACGGTTGATGATTGGCAAACATCTCTACAAAATTTGTTTAACTGTTAAATACACTAAGGCCATGAACATGAAACATATCATTTCTTTGATTATAGCGATGGTGTTGTCGGTAGGAAACCTCTTTTCGCAGGTTACTTATGTAGACACTCCTGTATTTAAGGTAGGTGAGAAGGCAACTTATGGCATCTATTTCAACCTTGGATTCATTTCGATGAAGGCAGGTAAGGTCAATTTTTCAGTTGGCGAGGCTGTAGTCAGAGGTGAGGACTGTTACAAACTAACAGTGGACGGATATACACAGGGAATGTTTGAGAGATTCTATGTGGTGAGAGACACATTCACATCGTATATTAGCAAGAAGACACTTCAGCCAGTCTACTATCACGATGGAAAGCATGAGGACAGCTATTGGAGCTATTCCACTTATAATTACACAGACAACGGGAACCCTGACAGCTTGCATGTGAATTTCGAGTATGTCAAGAGAAAAGGCACTTCGAACACAGAGTTTAACATCAGCAAGAAGGCAGGCGACTTGGTAGCTACATGCTATAAGATCCGTAATATAGATGTGGCGTCAATGTCGAGGGGCAACGTCGCAGCATTCTCATTGTTATTTGAAGATATTGTATACGAATTAGGTTTGAAGTTTATCGGTAAGGAGACAGTTAAACTTAAGAGCGGAGATAAATATAAGGCTTCAGTATTTGTGCCTACCCTTATCAAGGGCGATTTGTTCAAGAACGACGAAGATTTGAAAGTCTACGTTGCCGACGACGACAACCATTATCCGGTGTATGTTGAGGCAAGCTTGAAGATGGGAAAAGCAGTAGCGTCGCTTGAGTCGATCACAGGGACAAAGTACGAGCAATCAGGCAAAAAGAAAAAATAATATATTGCCAAACATGAAATTCACTAGACTACCAAATTTTAAGAAAACAAGGATTTAATATATAGGATGGCAAAAATTTTAGTAGTTGACGACGAGAGAAGTATCCGAAATTCAATGAAGGAAGTTCTTGGATTTGAAGGACACACAGTAATTCTCGCGGAAGACGGAGAAAGCGGATTGAAAGAGGCGGAAAAGGAGCAGTTTGACCTTGTGTTTTCGGACATTAAGATGCCGAAGATGGATGGTATCGAGCTACTTGCGAAGATGAGACAGTTGCAGCCGTCTACCAAAATGATATTGATTTCAGGACACGGCACCATTGAGACTGCCGTGCAGTGTATGCGCAACGGAGCCTTCGACTTCATTGAGAAGCCGATGAATTTGAACCGTCTGCTACAGGCGGTGAAAGAGGCGATGTCGAGCGAAAGTACGGAAGGAAGCAATCTTCGTGCCACTATTTCAAACGGTGTGAAGAAAGCCACTGGAGGTGCCTCAGACGAGCGAGAGATGGTCGGCAAGAGTGACCAGATCAACCATCTTCGCGCGTTGATTGATAGAGTGGCTCCAACTGATGCCAGAGTGCTCATCACAGGTGAGAACGGAACAGGTAAGGAGGTAGTCGCTCATCAGATATATGCAAAAAGTGGAAGGGCAAGCAAACCTTTTATCGAGGTTAACTGTGCCGCAATTCCGTCGGAGCTGATCGAGAGCGAGCTTTTCGGACATGAGAAGGGAGCCTTCACGTCGGCATTGAAGCAGAGAATCGGAAAATTCGAGCAGGCAGACGGAGGTACGCTGTTCCTTGATGAGATCGGAGACATGAGTTTGGCTGCCCAGACAAAAGTGTTGCGAGTGCTACAGGAAGGCGTGTTGACGAGAGTCGGTGGCGATAAGGCGATAAAAGTAGACGTGAGAGTGATTGCGGCTACCAACAAGAACCTTAAGCAGGAGATTGAGAAAGGCAACTTCAGAGAAGACCTTTACCACCGATTGAGCGTCATACCATTGTGTGTGCCGCCATTGAGAGAGCGTAAGGATGACATACCATTGCTTGTGGAGCATTTTATAAGCAAGTATGATGCCGCCACAGGACAGAACCATAAGTTTGACAAGGCAGCGATGGCACATCTGCAGTCGTTTGAGTGGAACGGAAATATCCGAGAGCTGAAGAACGTAGTGGAGCGACTTGCGATCCTATGTAACGATGCGATTACAGAGGAGGATGTGAAGAACTACGCAAGACCTGTCTTTTTATAACACGGTAGAGACGCGAGGACTCGCGTCTTATTTACCGTAAATGTGTTTTGTGGCATTTTCACGTTTTTTTTATGCTTAATCATAATGTTAATGAGCATAAAGTTTTTATTTTTGTATGCCCGAAAATAGATTTTTAATCTTGAAATTGGGTTTAGTTTAGGAAATTTAAAAAATTAATATAATTAAACATGGATTTTGGACATTTTGACGATGCGAACCGTGAGTTCGTCATCACCAATCCCGCAACCCCATTCCCTTGGATCAACTACCTTGGAAATGAGGATTTTTTTGGTTTGATCTCAAACACAGCCGGAGGTTATGATTTCTACAAGGACGCCAAGTTCCGTCGTATCACACGTTACCGTTACAACGGAGTTCCTATGGACAACGGTGGTCGTTACTTCTACATCAACGACAACGGTACAGTATGGAACCCAGGATGGAAGCCTTGCAAGACTCCGCTAGATTCTTACGAGTGCCGCCACGGTATGAACTACACAAGAATCACTGGTTCAAAGAACGGTATCGAGGCATCAGTTTTGTTCTTCGTTCCATTGAAGACATGGGCTGAGGTTCAGAAGGTGACATTGAAGAACACAACTACATACGCAAAGAAGATCAAGTTGTTCTCTTTCGCAGAGTGGTGTTTGTGGAACGCAGCTACAGATATGGAGAACTTCCAGCGTAACTGGTCTACAGGTGAGGTTGAGATCGACGGTAGCGTAATCTACCACAAGACAGAGTATAAGGAGCGTCGTGATCACTACGCATACTACGCAGTGACAAATGCAAAGATCGACGGTTACGATACAGACCGTGAGTCATTCATCGGCCTATACAATGAGTTCGCTGATCCTCAGTGTGTAATGGCAGGTAAGCCAGGTAACTCATTGGCACACGGATGGTCTCCAATCGCATCTCACTACATCGAGGTTGAGCTTCAGCCAGGTGAGAGCAAGGACTACATCTTCGTTCTTGGATACGTTGAGAACAAGCAGGAGGAGAAGTTCTCTAAGGAGGACATCGCACGTAAGAAGAGCGGTGAGTTGATTTCTTCTCAGGATTCAGACGTAACACTTGTAAACAAGAAGAAGGCACAGGAGCTAATCAAGAGATTCTCTACAGTTGCTGCTGTTGACGCTGCATTCGCAGAGTTGGCTAACATGTGGGATATCCTTCTTGACAAGTATGTTGTTAAGTCAGAGGATGACAAGCTTAACCGTATGGTTAACATCTGGAGCCAGTACCAGTGTATGATCACATTCAACTTCTCTCGTTCAGCTTCATTCTTCGAGAGCGGTGTTGGTCGTGGTATGGGATTCCGTGACTCTAACCAGGACTTGGTTGGTTTCGTTCACCAGATTCCTTCACGTGCTCGCGAGCGTATAATTGATATCGCATCTACTCAGTTCCCTGACGGAGGTTGCTACCACCAGTACCAGCCACTTACAAAGCACGGTAACAATGACATCGGTGGTGGATTCAACGATGATCCATGCTGGTTGATCTTCGGTACTGCTGCATACGTTAAGGAGTCTGGAGACTTCTCTATCCTTAAGGAGCCAGTTCCATTCGATAACAAGCCAGGTACAGAGGTTTCATTGTTCGAGCACTTGAAGATCTCTTTCAACCACGTTGTTAACAACCTTGGACCTCACATGTTGCCACTAATCGGTCGTGCTGACTGGAACGACTGTTTGAACTTGAACTGTTTCTCTTGGGATCCAAATGAGTCATTCCAGACTACAGAGAACAACTCAGTAGGTTCAAAGGCAGAGTCTTTGATGATCGCAGGTTTGTTCGTAGTAACTGGTAAGGACTATGTAGAGCTATGTAAGGAGATCGGTGAGACTGCAGAGGCAGAGCGCGCACAGAAGTGCATCGACTCAATGGTTGAGGCAGTTAAGAAGCACGGTTGGGACGGAGAGTGGTACCTACGTGCATACGACTTCTACGGAAACAAGATCGGATCTAACGAGTGTGAGGAAGGAAAGATCTTCATCGAGTCTCAGGGATTCTGTACAATGGCAGGTATCGGACTTGAGGAGGGTATGGTTGACAAGGCTATCGACTCATGTAAGAAGTATCTTGACTGTGAGCACGGTATGGTACTTAACAACCCTGCTTACACTACATACCACGTTGAGATGGGTGAGATTTCTTCATACCCAGCAGGATACAAGGAGAACGCAGGTATCTTCTGTCACAACAACCCATGGGTTATCATCGGTGAGACAGTTGCTTCTCGTGGTAACGATGCTTGGGAGTTGTTCCGCAAGATCGCTCCTATGTACTTGAAGGATCAGGCACTTCACAAGGTAGAGCCATACGTAAACTGCCAGATGGTTGCAGGTAAGGATGCTGCTAAGCCAGGTGAGGGTAAGAACTCTTGGTTGACAGGTACAGCTGCTTGGATGTGGTTGACAGTTTCTCAGTATTTGTTAGGTATTAAGCCTTCATACAAGGGATTGGAGATCAACCCATGTCTTCCATCAGACATGAAGCCTTACACTGTAACTCGTAAGTTCCGTGACGCTGACTACACTATTAGAGTAGTTCCTAATGGTACACAGAAGGGTGTCAAGAAGGTTACTGTTAACGGTAAGGAGATTGCAGGTAACATCGTTCCTATGCAGCCTGCAGGTTCTAAGACTATTGTTGAGGTAGAGATGTAATTCATCTTCATAAAGAATAAGGGGAGTGTCTTATAGGACTCCCCTTATTTCTATTTATTAAGTCATTCATAAAAGGAAATAATATGAGAAGACTGATATATGGTTTAGTGTTAATTGCTGCTTTCTTGATGTCTGGTTGTGGACAGAAAGCAGGTGATAAAGTGTCTAAAATTGAGGTAGACACTGTACCTCCGGTGCAGAAGCACGGAGCATTGCAGGTAAAAGGCTTGCAACTATGCGATAAAGAAGGCAATCCTGTCCAGTTGGCAGGTCTAAGCACTATGGGCTATCAGTGGTATGGCCAGTGTTATACAAAGGAGTCTATCACTCAGATGGTGAAAGACTGGCATATTAGTATACTTCGTCTAGCGATGTATGTAGAAGAGGGTGGTTACAATTACAAACCCGAAATCAGAGAGGAGATGTGTAATCTGATAGATATCTGTGAAGAGCTTGGTATCTATTGTATTATGGATTGGCATATCCTTACTCCAGGTAACCCTCTTGATCCAAGATATTCGAAAGCAGAGGATTTCTTCAAATATATGGCAAAGCGTAATGCCAACAAGCAGAATGTTTTGTATGAGATTTGCAATGAGCCTAATGGAAACAAGGTGAATTGGGATACAATCTCTACTTATGCCAATAAGATCATTCCTATTATCCACGCTGCATACGACAGTGTAGGTGCTCCTCACCCAATCGTTGTAGTCGGTACTCCTCAGTGGTGTCAGTTGGTAGACGCCTGCATCAAGGAGGGTAGATACCAGGGTAATGGTAAGGATTTGGACGCATATTTGCCAGATTGTGACAATCGTTTGAAATACGACAATGTCATGTACTCATTCCATTTCTATGCTGCAAGCCATAACGAGGGTTCAGAGAAGGATGGAAAGCCTCACTATTACGACATGTATTCATATTTGTATGATGTGTTAGGACGCCTACCAGTGTTCTGTACAGAGTTTGGATGTGTAGAGTCATGGGGTGGTGGCGACGAGGATTTCGACCGCACAGACAAGTGGTTGCTAATGTTGTCTGGTAACAACGCCGGAAAGCAGAAGGTAAGTTTCTGCAACTGGAGTTTCTGCGACAAGGAGGAGACATCTTCAATTCTTCAGCCAGGTTCATGCAAGGCAAACGAGTGGGATAAGCGTACTCCTGCGGGAGAATACTTGAAGCGAGTATTGAACGTAGTAAACTGTGGAGCTCAGGACACAACAGTCTTGAAGAGATCTAACATCTACATTAAGAAGTAAAAAGCAAAAATCTTAAATCTAAAAACACAATAATTATGGGTATTATTGATCAAAACAATCACAAACTATCCGTACTTGAGAAGTGCGCGTACGGAGCTGGTGATTTGGCATGCAACCTCTTCTGGGGTATTGTATGTATCGCTGGTATGTTCTATTCTGATATTTTCGGATTGGATCCAACTGAGGCTGCAACAATGATGATGATCATCAGTTATTTGGATATTGTCATTGATATTTTTATCGGAAGTGCTGCAGATAGATGTAACACGAAGTATGGAAAGTTCCGTCCATGGATTCTATACGGATTAGTTCCATTCTGTGTGGCAGGTGTTTTCGCATTCAAAACTCCCGACTTTGCAATCGGAGGCAAGTTGGTTTATGCATACATTACATTCTTCTTGTTCAGAATCCTTTACGCTGTAGTAAACGTACCTTACGGTGCATTGCTTGGAGTACTTTCTGAGGATACAGAGGAGAGAGATTCAGTTTCAGCTTATAGAAATATCGGTGCACAGATCGGTTTCTGGTTGAGCTTCGCAATGGTTATGAAGTTTGCACAGTTTATGAAGGAGGCTACAGGAGCTTCTACATCAAATGCATTCTTCTATGTTGTTTTGATCTATGGTGTAGTTGCCTTGATTCTGCTATTCTGCACATTCAATTTCACAAGAGAGCGTGTAAAGCCAGTTAAGGAGGAGAACAACTCATTGAAGGAGGACCTTGGTGACCTTGGAAAGAATCGTCAGTGGTGGTGCCTTTCAGTAGCCGTTCTTGCAATGATTATCTTTACTGCATGTCACAACTCGACAGCTGCATATTACGCAAAGTATTTCTTGGCTGATATTGAGGTGGTTGAGCAGGGAAGCAAGATCGTTGAGATTTCTGAAACTAATGATAATAAAAAGACTCCTATTTATATCCTTGAGAATGGCAGACACGATACATCTTCAGTAGGTGTGATCAAGATTGCCGGAGAGGATGTCGCAATAGAAAGATGTTTTGAGGTTGTTGGTGCTGACGGTAAGTCTGTCAACATTAAGGCTTCGAGAGGTGACGGTGCAGAGCCTCAGATTGGTGATAATTTGAGTTTCTTCAAGTACAACATTAAGGGTACTTGTTTGGGTATGCAGGTAGACTGGGAGTTGTTCTACGCTTTGTTCGCATCTATGGGTACACTGTTCACAATCTTAGGAACAATGTTGATCAAGCCTATTGTATCTAAGTTTGGAAAGAAGAACACATGGATCGGATGTTTCCTATTGTCTTCTTTGATCTCTATCCTTTTCATGGTTATTCCTAAGGATAGCCTTTCTGTAATCATCATTCTAAACTGTTTGTTCACATTGATTATCGGACCAACTGGTTTCATCATGTATAGTATGTATGCAGACGTCGCAGATGATGCTGAGGTCAAGACTGGTCGCCGTGCTACAGGTTTGATCTATACATCTGCTACAATGGCCCAGAAGCTAGGTTACACAATTGCAAACTCACTTCCTTTGTATGGTCTAGGTATGGTAGGATTCATTGCAAACGATGTGAACATTACTGGTGATATCAAGGATTCTGTAAAGACAATCTTTGTATTGATTCCGTTGATTGGTGCTGTCATTGGTATCGTCGCTTTGATTTTCTATACAATTGACCAGAAGAAGATTGAAGAAAATACAAAAGCTCTTGCTCAGATGAGAGAAAAAAGTGTAGCTGAGTAATTTGGCTAGTTAAAAAATTGCAAGACACAGTTAGGTGTGTCAAAAGATATAAGGAGACGCAAGACATTGCGTCTCCTTTTATTTTAAGAAAATTTAGCATTTTTTAATTATATCATAAAAGCATATAATTTTGTTTTTGCGTACTTTTGCAAAGTGAAATAGTTTTTGAATTTGATGAAGAAGCTTTATAGCATAATATTATCTATCCTCGCCTGTTTTTGTTTAAGCAGTTGTATGGAGTCCACTTTGGAAGCGAATGCGTTCAAGGCCCTACGACCTGTGATAAAAGATCCCTCAAGCTATGAATTAATCTCTATTGAGGCAGTTGATTCACTTACTGAATATCAGAATATCGACAATGCGATCAGGCAGCATGAGCGTATGCAGGAGATCACGTTGTCGTTGATTGAGGAAACTATCAAGAGCGCGGAAGGCAAGAAGGATGTCTCGGACGAGTTGAAAAGCATTGACCAATATTTCATAGATGTCAAGACCGACAGCGCGTTGATCTCATTTTTGGATAGAAAACTGGGAATGGCGAACAAATCACGAGTTTGCGCTATCAAGTATGCGTATCGTTTCCGTTATCTTAACGACGCAGGACTGATGGCTCCGGGAATGTATTATTTTTGGGCTAAGCCAGACGGTACAGTATTACAGTTGGAGGATAAGGAAGAGAAATTGGATGTGTCTCCAGTGACAATACCTGGCTATGAGAAATTGATGGAGGAGGCTATTGATATGGCGATGTTAAAGAAAGATTCCATTGAGGCAATTTTTAGATAGTTTTGATATATAAATAAACGACAAAGGCATGCTTTAATCGGCATGCCTTTATTGTTATGAATTATTCCTTAATGCCTCTCTGTACAATCCTCTCTGCAATCTCTTCATCATAGGATAAAAGAGCAGATATGAGACGACGGCACAGACTATGGCGCAGGTGATGGCGACGGCGATGTCAAGCCCCGCGTCGAAAGCCTCTTTAGAAATGGTCAGTCCTAAAATCTTTGACACTTGCTTGAACACGTTGAGCAGGAAGAGCCTTACGATGAGCTTTTGTGCCATTCTTTTGATGAATGTCGACACTGCCATACCCAACAGTGATGTCATCGTTCGTTTTATTATCTGGTCGTGTTTGGCTTCGTTGCCCAGCGTAATCAACGTGTCTCCCTCTATCTTTTTGTCGGTATGCTCCTCACTTTTCGGATTGCCGTACATGAACACAAGTTTCTGAGTCAAGACGAATACCACCAGCTGAAACTGCAGGAAATCCACCACGCAGGCGGTGTACATAGGCCATCCCGTCTGTGGAATAGCGAGAAGGAATGAAAAAGCTGAGACGAATATGCAATGGGCGGTAATGGCTCTGTTTGAGGCCTTTTTTACGTCGTCCTTAGGCAACATATCTATAGGAGAACAATCGTCAAAACGACGCTTAAAAATACGTTTTAGATAGGAATCTCTGTCGACTACAGCAAACGGCAAGCGTAGGCCAGTCAACAACACACTGTCCCATGCTGCAGTCATGCTCTGCACCAGTTTCTGTATCCTATCTCTTGCTCCCATATACAATAGTAGAGACGTAGCATTGCCACGTCTCTACATAAATTATCGCTGAATAATAAAGTTATTATCTGCCTGAGTACATGTTCTCGTAGTACTTCTCGTACTCACCAGAAGTGATCTTGTCCATCCACTCCTGATTCTCAAGATACCACTTAACAGTCTTCTCGATACCTTCCTCAAACTGTAGACTTGGCTCCCAACCAAGTTCAGCCTGAAGCTTGCGTGAGTCGATAGCGTAACGAGCATCGTGGCCAAGACGGTCTGTAACGTAAGTGATAAGATCCATATCCTCACCCTCTTTTCTGCCAAGAAGACGATCAACAGTGTTGATGACTACCTTGATGATGTCGATGTTCTTCCACTCGTTGAATCCACCGATGTTGTAAGTCTCAGCGATCTTACCGTTGTGGAAGATTACGTCGATTGCACGTGCATGGTCTACAACGTAAAGCCAGTCGCGTACGTTCTCACCCTTACCGTATACTGGCAATGGCTTGCGGTGGCGGATATTGTTGATGAATAGAGGAATCAACTTCTCAGGGAACTGGTATGGGCCGTAGTTGTTAGAGCAGTTAGTGACGATAGTCGGCATGCCGTAAGTATCGTGGAATGCTCTTACGAAGTGGTCTGAAGAAGCCTTTGACGCTGAATATGGTGAGTGAGGATTGTACTTGGTTGTCTCCAAGAAGAAATCCTTACCGTAAGCCTCGTGGTGCTTGCCAGAAGAAGCCTTAGTAGTGAATGGAGGCTCAACACCCTCTGGATTAGTCATCTCCAATGCTCCGTAAACCTCGTCAGTAGAGATATGGTAGAAACGCTTGCCCTCGTACTTCTCTGGAAGAGACTCCCAGTAAAGCTTCGCTGCCTGAAGCAAAGAAAGAGTACCCATCACGTTTGTCTTTGCGAAAGTGAAAGGATCTTTGATTGATCTGTCGACGTGGCTCTCTGCTGCCAAGTGGATAATTCCGTCGATCTTCTCATCCTGCATAAGCTTGTAGAATGCGTCGAAATCGCAGATATCCATCTTTACGAACTTGTAATTAGGCTTGCCCTCGATGTCTTTTAGATTCTCAAGGTTGCCGGCGTATGTTAACTTATCAAGATTGATAATGTTGTATTCAGGGTATTTGTTAACGAACAAACGAACTACGTGCGAACCAATAAATCCCGCACCTCCTGTAATGACGATGTTTCTTTTATTCATACTAATTCACTATATTAAGTGTGTAATTTTTGCAAATATAGATAAAAAAGATGATAGGGAAATGTTAAATAAACTAAAAAAGACGGGGGATGTGCCCCGTCTTTCAAATTTGATAATCGGTATTCAATTATTTAGCTACGATCAAGAAGTAGTTCTTCTTTCCACGCTGAGCAAGAATGTACTTGCCGTTAAGAAGAGAATCAGCGTTGATCATTGTGTCGTAAGAGGTAAGTTTCTCTTTGTTGATTGAGACTCCGCCGCCCTGAACCATCTTTCTCATCTCTCCCTTTGATGGGAATACGTTTGCCTTCTCTGTTAGCAAGTCAGCAGCTGAGATACCTGCCTCGACCTCGCTCTTTGCAACCTCAAACTGAGGCACTCCCTCAAATACAGAAAGTAATGTCTCCTCGTCAAGCTTCTTCAATGAATCAGCAGTTGCGTTTCCAAACAAGATATTTGAAGCCTCAACAGCTGCCTCGTAATCCTCGCGTGAGTGAACCATAACAGTGATCTCCTCTGCAAGCTTCTTCTGAAGTGGGCGCAAGTGTGGAGCTTCAGCCTGCTCTTTCACCAATCCTTCGATCTCTTCCTTAGAAAGAGATGTGAAAATCTTGATGTACTTCTCTGCGTCGTCGTCTGAAACGTTTAGCCAGAACTGGTAGAACTTATATGGAGAAGTACGTTTTCTGTCAAGCCATACGTTGCCCGACTCTGTCTTTCCGAACTTCTTTCCGTCAGCCTTAGTGATAAGTGGACAAGTTAGAGCGTAAGCCTCAGCGCCGCTGATCTTACGGATCATCTCAGTACCAGTAGTGATGTTACCCCACTGATCCGCACCACCAAGCTGAAGTTTGCAATTCTTAGTCTCGTTCAAGTATACGAAATCGTAACCCTGAAGAAGTTGGTAAGAGAACTCAGTGAACGACATACCGTCGGCACCATTCTCACCTGTGAAACGACGCTTTACAGAGTCCTTGCTCATCATATAGTTTACAGTGATAAGCTTACCGATGTTACGGATGAAATCAAGGAAAGTGAAGTTTTTCATCCAATCGTAGTTGTTGACAAGCTCAGCCTTGTTAGGGGCGTCGCTGTCGAAATCCAAGAACTTAGAAAGCTGGGCTTTAATGCACTCCTGATTGTGGCGAAGCATAGGCTCGTCGATAAGCACACGCTCCTGAGATTTACCAGAAGGGTCTCCGATCATACCTGTAGCACCACCGATAAGAGCAAGTGGCTTGTGGCCAGAACGCTGGAAGTGACGAAGCATCATCACACCAACAAGGTGACCGATATGTAGTGAGTCAGCAGTAGGGTCGATACCCAAGTATGCTGTTGTAACCTCCTTTTTCAACTGATCTTCTGTGCCCGGCGTCATATCCTGGATCATGCCGCGCCATTTTAGTTCTTCAACGAAATTCATATATTTATTTTTCTATTTTCTATAAAAGTGTCCGCAAAAATAACATTTTTTAAGGAATAATAGTTGAATATCGCATAATTAAACTAAATTTGCAGACAATAAATATAAAACGTAACTTATAATTCTTATGATTAATTCACAAGATATCAAGATCGGAAGCTGCGTTCGTATGGATGGCAAGCTTTATTTCTGTATCGATTTCCAGCATGTAAAGCCAGGTAAGGGTAACACAATCATGCGTGTTAAGCTAAAGTGTGTAACAGATGGTCGCGTTTTGGAGCGTCGCTTCGACATCGGTGAGAAGCTAGAGGACGTACGTGTAGAGCGTCGTGAGCACCAGTACCTTTACAAGGAGGGTGAGGATCTAATCTTCATGAACAACGAGACTTTCGAGCAGATTCCTTTGAATCCAGAGTTGGTAACAGGTGTTCAGTTTATGAAGGAAGGTGATACTGTAGAGCTAGTCGTTGACGCTTCAACTGAGAATGTTCTTTTCGGTGAGATGCCAGTTAAGACTAAGCTTAAGGTTACTTACACTGAGCCAGGTATCAAGGGTGATACAGCAACTAACACTCTTAAGCCAGCAACAGTTGAGACAGGTGCTGAGGTACGTGTTCCTTTGTTCATCGAGGAAGGTGCTATCATCGAGATCGACACTCGTGACGGTTCTTACCAGGGTAGAGAGAGATAATAGACATTTCAATGTTTGTTCAGATATGGGCGACGAGGCATTATGCTTGGTTGCCCATTTTTTTGTGATATTATGAAGAAAATCAAGATAACGGTTGTCCGTAAGGCATGCTACACTGATTTGATGGAGAAATATGAAAACCCCATTGAGCATGCTTGCGACTTGAATGAAGGCGACGTCTTTGTTGCAAACGGCTGGGAGAGACCGGAAGGCTTCTGCCTCAGTGCGTGGGAAAGCATATCTCCTTTTGTGATGGCTCTTGCTCATGGTGGTGAGAATTTCTACGACGGTTGGATGAAGAACCCCAAGTCGGCATTGATATCGTGTAACGACGGTTTTCGCCCTGTCTCCTTCTTGATTGAAACTGTGGAGGATGAGTGACGAAAACGAAAAACAATAGATTTTTGAGGTGTTTTACTTTATTTTGGTATGATTAATATATAAAAAGTGTACTAAAGGTAATATTTACGTCGAAAAACTTTGAAAACTAATTTTATTCCATTAGTTTTGTACCCAGTTATAAAAACGTTTTAGAAAACAAAAACATGAAAAAACTTATTTTGGCTTCAGCAGCTCTTTGTGCAGCTGCTTCTATCTCTGCTCAGGAGGTAGTTGAGGCACAGCCTCAGGCAGAACAGTCAACAGAGTCATCAGCAAAGACATTCAAGGCAGGATCTGACAGATTCGGAGCAGAGGCTGGTTTCACTTTCGGTGATGGCCTTAACTTGAACGGTGGAAATCTTAACTTCAACTATTCTTTGTCAGATGAGTTGACACTTCGTCTAGGATTTGGCGTAAATGTTACTAAGACTTCAGAGAAGGCTGATGAGTTTGACGCAGAGGCTCACGAGACATCTTCTTCATTTGATATTAAGCCAGGTATCGCATACTCTTTCTCAGGAACTAACCGTCTTGAGCCATACGTAGGAGCTGAGTTGCTATTCGGTCTTAACTCAACTTGTGAGTATTCATACGCTAAGGCAATGGGTGTAGAGGCAGAGTCTGAGACAAAGACAAGAAGCCCACGTTTCGGTGCTAACGCTTTCACTGGTTTCAATTTCTACGTTGCTCAGGATCTTTACGTAGGTGCTGAGGTTGGTTTTGGATTTGTCGTAACTCCAAAGACTCACAAGTTCGGAACTAACGAGGCTGGTGAGGATTTCGATTCTAAGGATGACAACACTAAGGGTCACACAACTAACATTGGTGCTCAGTGCAATCCTTCAATCCGTATCGGTTGGAAGTTCTAATCAATTAGAAATACTGAATTAGGAATTCTTAATTCCTCTTACAAAATAAAAATGCCACGGGATTTCTCTCGTGGCATTTTTTTGTTTTTATTCTACATTGATTTTATATGTTCGTGTAGATTCCATAGATTTTAACAGATAGACGCCTTTATTGGTGATTCCTTCTATTTCTTTTGGAATGTATCCGTTAGAGATGTCGATTGTCTTTATCTGTCGTCCAGCGATATCATACAACTGATATTTGCCGCTTGGAATTACGTCGTCGCTTGTGATTGAGATTACGTCGGTATGCGTCGTCGACTTGAATTTAATCCAGTCGATATTGACGTATGAGCCTTCAATCAACAATCTCAAGATATGCTTGCCTTTGGTGATTTCGCTTGTCGACGCGGTGATTGTCTGGTATGTTTCCCAATCCTTACCTTGTGGCACTTCAATCTTGTCTGTGATTGCCTTGCCGTCAATCAGTAGTGAGAATCCTGAGCCTTCCAAACCTGATGCTACTCTCAACTCCAATGCGTAGGTGTCTGTGCTCTCTACATCCACTGTGTACTCAAGCCACTCTCCTTTGGCTGTCCAACCTACTGCATAGCCTCCGTCGTTGATTGATGTGATATCCACGTCGTCGTTACGATATTCTCCACCTTGATTTGCAGCGTCGTTATCCATAAACGCAAGTCCGGCTCCTCCTTCATCATAATTTTCTGCCTCCAATGTTCCAGGAATTGCGATTGGCTCGTTGAATGGTTTCTGCTCTGGCAATTCAAACTTGATTCCTGGATAGTCGATTACCTTGTCGCTTGTAGAGAGGTTCTTGAATCCAAGTTTTGCCACATCCGATAGATTGTCCACCTTACCCTTCAACGGACAGATTCTAAACTTATGGCTGTAGTCTTTCTTAGGTAGCATCATCTGGTCTCCCTGTGGCTTAGCTCCCCAAGAGTTTACACCTCCAAGTCCCTGTTGCTGTAGGTCGACGCGAAGAGTGATATCTGCATTGTTCTTCAAATCCCAAGGATAGACAGTTTTCTCCAAATCCTCTGGAGTGTGGTGCTGAGCGTTGACCTCCATAAATGGCGAACCTACCACCATCAATCCTACTCCAACTGAGTTGGTAAGTGCAGCCCAACGGACATTTGTACGCTGACCTGTCTCTCCAATCTTCATATATTTAATAGTAGTGGAGTCGACAAGGGTATTATACAATCCTTCGAATGCGCTTGCGTTTCTACCGAAGTAGTTCTCGTGAGGTCCACGGCCCAAGTATGTGAATCTCTCGAATCCACCAGGCACAGTGAATAGAGTTCCGATGTTAGGGATCTCATCCTGACTGCCGTCCGGGCTCAATGTGTATTCCACGATGATATCGCCGCTTCCATAGATTGTGTAGCTCATAGTCATGGCTGACGATCCTGCCTCTGGCAGTGAGATCTTGAAGTCGACGCGAGTCTCTTGATCCGAAACCTTAGTCACATTAGATGAGTTGACAACTCGTTTGCTACCTGCGTATCTCCACTCCTTACAACGGTCGCCCATCTTGTTGCCACGGTCGTTATCCGTAGTGGCACGCCAGAAGTTTGGCACAGGGCCATCCTTGATCAGCTGGATGCCGTTGCTTGTGTAGTTGGTGATTGTGGCTGTCTTAGTGTTGATCTCTACAGAGAAATCCTCACCTGTCACTTTTAGCACACCATTGGATTCGTTTGCTGTCTGCTTAGGAAGAGATGAGATGTTGATCTTCGGTGAATTACCCTGACCTAAGTTGAGGCTGATCTGATCATGTGCGATGCTGTGTCCGGCTTTAGCCCAATTCTGATTGTTCTTCAAACGGAAATCAAAATCAAGCACGTATGATGATCCAGCCTTCACGTTGCTTGGCTTCTTGTAGTCCAATGTGATATCCTTTGAGGAAAGTGGATTTATATTTGTCGACGACGCGTCAATAGTTCCACTTGCGATTTCAATTCCGTCTTCCTTCAGACTCCAAACACCTTCTGCGATATCGTTGATGTTTGTGAAATCAAAACGGTTTGTGATAGTGAACTTGCCAGCAGCGGCGTCTTTAGCCTTTACCCAAATATTCTGATATGCGTGTTTTACTTCCCAGATTTCAGGTTGCAACTCACGATCAGGGAATACAAGTCCGTTAGCACAGAAGTTGTCGTCGTTTGGCTTATCTCCCCACAATCCACCATAGTTGAAATACTGGGAGTCCCCACGTCGCAAACCTTGATCAATGAAATCCCAGATGAATCCACCGAATGTGCGAGGATTACCATACCATGCATCCACGTACTTCTGAATCTCACCTACACTGTTTCCCATCGCATGCTCATACTCGCAAAGCATGAAAGGCTTGTTATTGTTGTTGTATGTCTGCACTCCCCATGGATCACAATACATACAGCTCTGTACGTCGGCATTGTTGTTGTCGCCTTCATAATGCACTGGGCGAGAGTTGTCGGCCTGATGTGCATAATCCTTCATAGATTTGAAGACGTCGCCCCAACCAGCCTCGTTACCAAGCGACCAGATGATCACACAAGGGTGGTTCTTGTCACGTTGGATCATTGCAGACATACGTTCCAAACAAGCAGGACGCCAGTTGTCGTCACTCTTTGGAAGTTTGTCATTTGCACCATGCGATTCCACATTACACTCGTCGATCACGTAGATTCCCAAACTGTCGCAGATATCGTACATTCGTGGATCGTTAGGATAATGGGACATACGCAATCCGTTGATGTTGAATTTCTTCATCAAAATAACGTCGTCGACCATAAGTTTATCCGACATCACACGACCATTATCTGGATCAATCTCGTGGCGGTCCACTCCACGCAAGATGACTGGTGAGTTGTTGACATAGAAACGAGTGATTCCGTTGGCATCTTTCTTTAGTTCCACCTTACGGAATCCCACTTTTGCACTCTCCACATTCACTGTCTTTCCGCTTGCGTCCTTCAATGAGATCACAGCGGAGTAGAGATCCGGATGTTCAGCCGACCAAAGTTTTGGAGCCGACACATTGATTTGAAAATCAACTCTTGCCTCTTTGCCTGGCTCAATAGATGAGATAGACTTGCTTTGTGGAGCAAACACCTCTTTGCCGGATTTATCGTAAAGACCAAGCTCAACAGTGAGTGACGACTCTGTTGTTTTGTCGAAATTGTCCACCCAGACAGTTGTGTTCAACACTCCGTCTTTATAATTAGAAGCAAGAGTGGCGTTGATTTGAAAATCCTGAATATGAGTCTTAGGAGTGGCGTAGAGATAGACGTCGCGCATAATTCCTGCAAGACGGATGAAATCCTGGTCCTCAAGCCAAGAACCGTCGCACCAACGGAACAC
>DCIP01000100.1 GCA_002317115.1 Candidatus Scybalocola fimicaballi | reverse complement strand
CCAATGAAATGGTGTTTGGCTCGGCTCAACTCTTCTGCAGACGGTGCTGCTGTCACAATCGGAATATCCTTATAAAACTGGCGTGAATCGCACGAGATGATATCCGTGTTGAGACGTTCAGCAATTTGAATGCTGAGTTCAGTTTTGCCTATGGCAGTCGGTCCGAGTATGACAATCAGTCGTTTGCTCATTAAATTTGGGTTTGATTATCTTCTAAATGATGAATTTGATTACAAATATAGCCATTTTTATGCTTTTTGTAAGCTTTGTTTGTTTGATAATTGTAATTTTGCATAGACGTTGTGCACAACGTTTCTACAAGAGAATAACAAACACTAAATAGTAATGATTTGATTAATTGACGTAAAATGAATATTGGTTTAAATCTGTATGGGCCTTGCTCAAAGCAAGTGATGAAAGAAGAGGATCTTTTGATCGCCGTCAGTGCCGTAGGAATCAACAATGTTGAACCGTGCGTGTTGATGGGTGGTCTGACTCATGATAACCCATCTTTCTGGACAATGATGAGATTCCAGCATCTATACGAACTGATGAAGAATATCGACCTTGGAGTTAAGTCAATCCACGTTGTCACTGAATCCTTAGAAAATTCCGTCGACGAGATGATTATGTTAGCCAACGAATATGGTATCAAGCAGTTCGTAGTAGGTATGCCAAATCGTTTTGATGAGAATACTCTTAGAGAAAGATCATTGGTTTTGTTTGAGGTAGCCGAAAGATTGAAATCGTGTGGCGCACGAATTCTAATCCACAATAATAAGCCCGACACAGAAGTTAGGATTAACGGTGTCACAGCATTGGAGAGATTGGTTGATTTATGCGACGGTAAGGTTGGCTTCCAACTTGATTTGGGATGGTGTGCGGCTGGTGGAGAAGATCCGATTGCTTTCTTCAAGCGTAATGAGAGTAGGGTAGAGTCGGTTCATTTCAAAGATTTTGTTAAACCTGGAGAATCTGAAGAAGACGTTCCGATAGGGTTAGGATCGATTGATTCAAAATCTGCTATTGAGATGGCTCAGAAGAGTGGAATACCGATGTTGATAGATCAGGATTGTTATAGTGACATTCGCGTCGACTTGAAGGAATCTTTAGATTTTATAATCAGTAATAAATAACGAAAAGCCCTGCGGTTTTCGCAGGGCTTTTTTATTGATACTTAAAGTATTGTTATTTATCGATATAAACAGGGCGTATTGGGAAACCAGAATTTCTAGACATTATTCTCTTTTTGTATTCCATCGAATCTAAATAGGTTAAGTGTCCCATACTGTCTTGTTTATATGCTTGACCAATTAGAGCAGCAAAGAATTCATGTGCGCTATCTTTATTAAGACTAGAGGTCGTATATACACCTAATGATTTCCATTCTTTACCTCCCTGGTATCCATAACCTGAGACAGGCAAATAAATCTTATTATTATTTATAATAGACTTTCCTTCAAAACCTATTACTTCAGAACTGTCGGCATTGTAACACAACGACCATTCGCAGTTTTCAATAAGTTCATTCATTTCTTCAATAGTTGGAATACGCCAGTTTGATCCCCAATTCATATATGCAGCGTCGTCAATATGTTCTAGTATACACAAACTATCACCAATGAAGTTGCCTTTTTCGTCATACCAAGACACCCATTTTTCCATTCCTTCTGGAACAGGATATGTGTACTTAGTATAGAATGTTCCTTTTTGTGTGTCTTTGAAAAATTTGTAATTATCCCTCATAAAAGTGTCTTTTGCACAAGTTTCACCCCAAGAAAAATAAGAACCAACTTCTTTTGGATTGCTTGCTCCTAGATTTGAAGTAGCCCATTTCAAACCACTTGGTAATCCTAAATCAACGTATGCGTTTTTTCCAAAGTTAACAGTGACAGTGACTCCGTCGATCTCTTCGTTGTGTTCTTTAATGATAGACACTTCTTTGACATCTTTTGAATCAAAATAAACATTCTCACCATTTTTATAGTTTACCACCATGAAAAATGAAGAATCTTTGACTGCGTCTGTGTTAAGAATTGCTCTTACATTTCGACCTGTAAATCTTCTACCATTTGCACCTCTTGTTAATTCCCTTGTTTTTGAAAACTGAGCTGCATGTGGAATTTGAGTATACTCCAATGATGGCTCCATAAAGTAACCAGCAGAACATAAATCCGGATTTTTTGTATCGTCAATTTCACCACCTGCAGGTAGGAATATTGTATTGTTATTATATTTAGATGTTCCTAATACACCGGATATGCCACTGCCTTGATAATTGTCCATCCATGTCCACTCACATGCGTTTGATAGAGCAATCCACTCGCGAGCACTTGGCATTGTCCAGTTTTCACCCATGTTAACATAAGCTGCGTTGTCTTCTGGATATAGCGTGAATTTGGCATCAAAAGTGCCAAGGCTTCGATCATTGTTATATTTTGTGTATTTGAGTGTACCATCCACTCTTTCAACCCATTTGTAATTATCCGCAGTGTATTCTGATTTCGGTTCTGTTTCTCCCCAAGCAAAATAATCACCTATCTCATAAGGTTTTGTAGCACCGACGTTACATGTCGCCCAAAGAGTTCCATCATCAAGACCTAGGTCTACGAAATCATAAGAATTGGAATTTCCAGAAACGTCGACGCCTCCTTTTTTTCCAGCCTTTTCGTAAGTGATATTTTTTACGCTATCATTATTCAATATAGAAATAGCACCGTCTATTGTCTCTACTTTAATAAATGACTTTGCATTTATGACGCCAAATGGCACGATCGCCACAATGGTTCCTAACATTAATTTTTTCATCCTTCTTGATTATTTGCGTATAACCTTAAATGAGTTGTTTCCTACAGTAACAACGTAGACTCCTTTTGAATTTGGAAGAGCTATTGTTGCTTCTCCTTCTGAATTTACAGTTGAAGAAGACAATAACACTCCATTCACATTTATGACGTTTACATTAGCTGCAACTGGTGCATTTTGAATCTTAATGATTCCGTCGACGTTAAAAATGCTCATCTCTGATGCTGCCGAATTTGAAACGTCAGTCAAATCACCTTCTGTGAAATGGAAATTCTTCACATTACTAATTGCATAGCTAGTCTCTTCATTTCCGTTGACAATCAAATCATCGTCAGAAATAGTTACGACTGGTTTGTCATTAAGTAAGAAACTAAATTTCGAACCATCTTGTAGTTCAATTGTCATATATTCTAATGATGCATGAGCTGCAAACATTGTAAATGACATACATAATGCACTAAATATTTTTTTAAGCATAGCTGTATTTTATTGAAATTAATTTTATGTGTTTGTAAATCACAGTACAAAAGTAATGATTTAAATTTTCCAACCTAATCTGTTGTTGAAATATCTTTGCAGATTAATTCAAAGGGGTTGAAACATTGTGATTTTCCCATTATTATGGATAATCTTCCCATTGTGTTATTGAATGCCATCTTTTTTGTAGTATTTGCAAAAAATTGTTAAATTTGCGTTAGATAATTAATGTTTATAATAGGTATTCAGGATTTAATAAGAGTTATATGAAGAACTTACTAATACGTTATCTTACAGCTGCAGTTATAATGCAAATGTCTGCTACTTCATTTTCTCAATCATGGTCATTGGTTTGGAGAGAAGATTTTGGAGTCGCTGAGGATACAGTGATTAAAAATTTTGCTGATCCTACAATGACTGTGCCAAATCATCATTTCATTGAATATGAGAAGGTTCAGACAGGTTGGGATAATGGTGCTGTATATGAATATGTCAAACGACCAGCGGGCAAGGAACAATGTGGACAGATCGACGACGGATTCTACGGTATAGCGAATAGTACAGCTTGGTCTTATAATCGTTTTAAGAATTTGTGTGGCGGAACCGGTAATTACTTTACTTACGGTCGTGACCATACTGGAAACCAGAACGGAGCGATGTTGATCATCAACTCTGGTGCTGGTGTAGGCGAAACTATCTATGGCCAGGATATCGATTTCGATCTTTGCGACGCGAAGAAGTATAGATTTAAGATTTTTACATCAAGTGTGACTTCTTTTACTGCTCAAGAGGCCATGTTGACTCTTATTGTGAAGAATAGAGTGACAGGTGAAGTCATTGCTGAAATCGAAACCGAAGAAATCCCTTTATGGGAATACGCTGGAACAAGTCCGTTTGCAGAACATAAATGGAGTGAGTATTATGCTGATTTCACTGCAAATAACGGTGATAAACTATCTCTTCAGGTCATAAATAATTCAGTTTCAGGAGTCGGAAATGATTTCGTTATTGATGATATCTCTCTTTATCGTTATGATGAGGATGTTGATGTGCCAGATATGAAGATAGAGGAGAGCGCAATCGCATCGGCAACAGGAGGAAACAACTGTTCGTATGAGGCTCAATTCTCTGTCGTCAACTCTGTACTTGAGGCTTGGCAGAAGATCGATAATTCTGTTTATGTATTGTGGCAGAAATCAGAAGACGGTGGTTTGACGTGGACAAATATTCCTGATCAAAGCGGAATTAATAAGTCAAAATTAAAGATGATTGTCGACGGAACAGAGACTTCCGTTTTCCGTGTGATTGTCACAGCAAGTCCTACTGATTCAGAGGCAAAAGAGCAGGCCGAATATATCGCTCAACACAATGCTCCTAAAAATGGTTGTGCTTTCTATTCTATTTCAAATACTATTTCAAGCATCAAGCCTGAGCCAAACTGTAATTTCAAGGAGACTTTGAGAGAACTTTGGAAGGAAGATTTCGGTGTGTGTGATACATTCGGTTACGGCACTAATTCAGGAATGACATTGAAAGCCTACACTCCAGGTGGAAAGGAAACAATGAGTCAGAAGGGAGAATATATCGTTTGTTCTATCCCTGATTCTGCTATCTATCACATGTCGTGTGACTGGAATGGTTCTAATTGTGTTAAACAATACCAATTTAAGCCTTATGTAGAAAATAACGGAGATATAACTCCAAGCGATGCTTCTTATTATAGATCATCTGAAATTGGAAATGCTTTCGCTTATATTCGTATGAGCAAGGCTGACAACAAGGCTAATCCTGTATTCTACAAAAAGACAATTTCTCTTCCACTTTGCCCTTGTAAAACGTTTATGTTTAATGCGGCAATTTTGTGTAAAGGATCAAGTTGGGGCACAAATATCGTGACAAAGATGTCCGTTTATGATAAGAGTGGTAATGCACTTGGTTCAGAGTCTATTCCTTTTAATTATAAAGGGTTCGGCAAAAAAATGGCATCTGTCCCATTCGCAGTGCCTCTTGGTTATAGTGGAGATATAACTGTGGAAATGGCTCTTGATTTCGTTTACAATGAAAACAGCACATCCTGTGCAGACTGGCCAGAATTTGCTATAGATGATTTGTCTGTCACTATCTGTGGAGAGACGATGCCAAAACCTGTAATTTCAATAGATGGCAATGACGGATTTCATCTTCTATCTGGTTTTGATTGTAACGATGAGACTCCTCATAAGGTTGTGATGTCTGGTATGAACGACGTGTTGAAGGAAATGCCAAATGCAGCCTTTATCTGGCAGTCGTCAATCGACGGTGGATCGACTTGGAGCAATATGTCATCCACTACGCCATCTATTAACTACGAAGGTGAGCCGGAAATTCTATATAGAGTGGTGATCGGAGAGTCGAAAACAGTAGCTCAGGAAGTAGCGTCGAAAGGAAAACCAAATGATGATTGTTCCGCTTTCTATATTACTAATGTTGTTGGTTTCAAGTGTAAAGAGGCTGGTTGCCGTGCTCCTAAATTCTCTTTGGATGCCGACGACGAGGTTGTGACTCTTGATACCGTTTTCTGTGATACTCCAGAGTCGGTTGATATTGAATTGTTCCAGACTAACAAGGTTAACGTGGATGATTTCTACGTTGCCACAATGGGTACAGATAAAAAGTACGGAGAGGCAAAAGTGATGACTCCAGCCCCAACGTCAACTGATAATATTTGGACACTTTCTCTTGATAAGAAGTCGGCTAAATATATGATTTATGCGAAAAACGACACTTGTAAGAGCGATACTATCTATATCAACGTCGAAGTAAGAGAAAAACTTGAATTGAAGCCAGTTGAAGATCAGATGTTCTGCGGAACTGTGAAACCTGAGGTTGAGATTGAACTTGCTTCGGGAATAGCTGAGGATATTTTGCTGAAATATGGTACTCACGAAGGAAAGGCTCAAGTAGTAATGGGAAAAGCAAATGTTGTATTTGCTGATATAGCTTCTAAGGTAGGTGATGTTGACGTTACAGTTTATGCTGTAGATGCGGATGGAAAATGTAAATCTGAGGAAATCACTTTCCACATGGATTACGAGGATGAACCAGATTTCATTTTCTCTGCAAAAGATGAGAAGGTATGTAAGAGTGAGAAAGCAGTATTTGAATTGACTATTAATCCTACTCATAACTCTGATAATCATGTTTATGAGATTGTCGGCAGTGATGGAAAAAAAATCGACGTGGATGATCTTGTCGTTTTCCCAACAGAGAAGACTACTTATACGCTGACAGCGACAAGCGAGGTTTGTAGCTTAATTAAGTCGCAAGAAGTGACTGTTGACGTGGAACTTCCTCAGGCTATTGATTTGTCGACGGTGCCTTCACCATCATTGCAGTCGTCTGTCGATGGAAATATTGTTTGTGCTCCGGCAAATGTGGAGTTTGAGGTGTCTGGTGATAACCTTACAACTTGGGATTGGGAGTATAGAAAGAAAGGTGAATCAGATTTCTCTAAGTGGGAGGCCGGAAGTACATCTACTTCAAATAGCATTGAAATCACAGAGGAGACATCATTCCGTGTCTCATCCGCTGTGGCAAGCACAAACGTTTGCAAAGCAGCTTATTCTGAAATCATCACTATAAAGGCAGAGAAGAAGCCACAATTCACATTGGCTTTGGATAAAGAGAGAGTCTGCGAGACAGGTGATGTTGAATTGACCCTTGTGACAACTGAGACATACGATGCGTCGCAGATTAAGGCTACTGCCAACAGTGAAGATATTACTTTGACAAAGAATAAATATAAGTCGACTATCAACGAAACAACTAAGTTTGAGGTAGTTGTTTCGGGAAAGGTATGTGCTGAGACTAAATTCGACACTACAGCCTATGTGGATCATCCATTATCGTTTACTTTGACTCCTGACAAGACAAAGATTTGTGAGGGTGAAGATGTGACATTCACAGTCACAGGAGAGTCTGAGGGAATCGTATGGTATAAGAGCACTGATGACAGAAACTATTCTGAATTTACGCCTGCAAGTGGCAATAAGATGACTCCAGACGAGACAATCTACGTTTATGCCGGCACACCGAGCGACGGAGCTTGTGGAGCGTTCAAGGTTGATCCAGTAAAGATTGAAGTGGAGAAAGCATTGTCGTTTGATTTGATAAGTGACGCTTCCGAAAAGATTTGCGCTGGAACTGAGGTTAATCTATCAGTCAAGAATTTGGTAGGAATTCCACAGTCTTCAAAGTGGGAGAAAAACGGAATTGAGATTACAGCAACGACGTCGTATAATGATGTCCCTGTCAGCAATTCCACTTATAAGTTGACATTGAACGGAGACGTTTGTCCTTCCGTCGAGCAGGAGGTTGAAATTGAGGTTGAAAGCGCAGACGCATTGAGTTTGACTGCAGATAAGAATCTAATCTGTGAGGGTGAAAGTGTGACATTGACAAAAGATTATGGCACGAATGATCCATCTGCAGTGACTTGGTGGGCAGAAGTCGACGGAAAGAAAACCAAAATTTCGGAGACAACTACCGTCGCACCAGAGAAATCAACATCATATTATTTGAGTGTGAAAGGAACCGTTTGTGCTGAGGTTTATTCTCAACCAGCAATAGTGGATGTTGAGCCAAAAACTGATTTTGATTTGACATCAGATGCGGACAAAGTTGTTTGTGAAGGAACTGAAGTGAAACTATCTTTGGATTTGAAGAGCGGACGCGCAGATAATGTCACATTCAAAGCAAATGGCGATGTCGATACATACGATATTGTTAAAAAGAAAGTCTATAGCGTAGCACCAACAGAAAATACAACATACGAATTGACAATTCAAGGAAGTGCTTGTGCTGCAGTTACAAAGAGTGTTGATGTACAAATTGAGAAGAAACCAATACTCAATGTAACTATGGATAAAACGGGTATTTGTAAAGGAGAAACCGTTACAATCACGCCGACATTTGAAAATGTTAGTGAATTGGGATGGTCGGATCGAAGAGAGAAGGTTGATTTTTTCTCAGACTTTGAAAATTCATTATTGCCTCAGACATTAGACCCCAATAAGACTACTTTTTATAGAATTGTTACAATGTCAAATACAGATGCATGCGAGCAAGTAGAATGGGTAGGAAAGGTCGAGGTGGAGGAACCTATTACAATCTCTTTTGATCAGGATGCTGATACTGTTTGCAAAGATGCAAGTTTTCCATTGAGAGCCAATGTGAATGGAACTAAAAATATGGTAGACAGTTATAATACTAGTTACTCATTCGAATGGTCTCAGACAGAAAACGGAACTGATTACAAAAAATTGAATTACTATCCACATAATTTTGGAGCCGTTGATGTAGAGATAAACACAGATTTAATATTCAGACTTGTTGTTTCTGGAAAATATTGCAAATCTGATACTATAACTACAGAATA
>DCIP01000175.1 GCA_002317115.1 Candidatus Scybalocola fimicaballi | reverse complement strand
ACGATTTTGAGCTGGATAATGTAAAACTAAGAAAATCAAGAAAAGCCTTCATAAAAAGAGAAAAAAGCAGTAGTTTTGTAAGAAACGAAGACTATTTCTCAAAGAGAACAGATTAAAATGAGTATAAGCGGTAAAATATCCATTGCCTTCTGGGCAATCTTTTTGATAGTCGTAGGCGCTATCATCGCAATGTTTGTAGGAATCAAGAACGGTTCATTCGGTCATCTACCCCCTGTGGAAGAGCTACAAAGCCCTAAAAATAAATTCGCAACCGAGATTTTCTCTTGCGACGGTGCTGTGCTCGGACGTTATTTCCAGTCGAGTGAAAACCGCGTCTACACTGCTTACGAGGATATCTCCCCTAATCTTGTCAACGCTTTGATCGCAACTGAGGATATCCGTTTCAAGGAGCATTCCGGTATCGACTTTAGATCTCTATTCCGTGCTATCTTCAAATCAGTGATCCTTCAGCAGAAGAATTCAGGTGGTGGTTCGACTATCACTCAGCAGCTTGCCAAGTTGCTTTACACTGAGGTGGCCCAGGATAAGATCGAGCGCGCTATGCAGAAGCCTACAGAGTGGGTGATCGCCGCTAAACTTGAGAAATACTACACTAAGGAAGAGATCATGACTATGTATCTTAACAAGTTCGACTTCCTTAACAACGCCGTAGGTATTCGTTCTGCCGCACAGGTCTACTTCTCTACTACTCCTGACAAACTAAAGAAGGAGGAGGCTGCGTTGCTTGTGGGAATGCTAAAGAACCCCGCTCTTTACAACCCTCACCGTGAGAAGCGTTACGACATGTGTCTTGGCCGACGCAACGTCGTCTTCAGCCAGATGGAGAAGGCAGGATTCATCACAACAGCAGAGAAAGATTCGTTGTCTAAACTTCCTATCACATTGCATTTCAACAAGGTAGACCACAAAGAAGGTCTTGCTCCATATTTCCGTGAGCATCTAAGAAAGGTGATGACAGCTGAGCAGCCAGACAAAACTAAATATCCAAAGTGGGCTCGTCAGAAGTACTACGAGGATTCGTTGGCTTGGGCCACTGACCCTCTTTACGGATGGTGTAACAAGAACAAGAAGCCAGACGGAACTCCTTACAATCTTTACACTGATGGTTTGAAGATCCACACTACTATCGATTCTCGTATGCAGAAATATGCAGAGGACGCAATCAGAGAGACCCTAGGTGGACATATCCAGCAGTTGTTCTTCAAGGAGAAGAAGGGACGCAAGACTGCTCCATATTCAACAAAGACAACTCAGGCTCAGAGAGACTCAATGCTTCAGAAGGCAATGCGTCTAACTGATAGATACCAGCGTATGAAAGCTGCTGGAGCATCACCGGCTGAAATCAAAAAGGCATTCAACACTCCTGTCCAGATGCAGGTGTTCGACTGGGAGAAGGGTTCAAAAGATACAGTGCTTTCTCCTATGGACTCCCTAATCTACAACAAGAGCCACCTACGCAGCGGTATGATGAGTATCGATCCAAAGAACGGATATGTCAAGGCTTACGTCGGTGGTCCGGACTTCCGCTACTTCCAGTATGATATGTGTACTGTAGGTCGACGTCAGGTTGGTTCCACTATCAAGCCGTTCCTTTACGCTTACGCCATGGAGAACGGTATGAACCCTTGCGACGAGGTGGCTAACACTCAGCCATCAGTTAAGGTTCAGACTGGAGCAAGAGAGGAAGACTACACAATCTGGCAGCCAAAGAATGTGCCTTACGGTGAGGCAGGAAAGAAGGAGATCGGCCAGATGATCACATTGAAACGTGGATTGCAGACATCCAACAACTGGACTTCAGCAAGAATCATGATGCAGTATCACCCAGAGGGATTCGTTAAGCTGCTTCACTCATTCGGTATCAAAAACCAGGAGATTGAGCCAGTCTACTCACTTTGTCTTGGTGTATGTGATTTGACAATTTCCGAGATGTGCGCCGCTTACACAGCATTTGCCAACCACGGTATTCAGATTGAGCCAGTCTACGTGGAGAGCATCTTCGACAACAATGGAAACCTATTGGCGACATTCAGCCCACGCATGAAGGAGATCTTCAGCGACGAGACATCAGAGAAGATGATCTCATTGATGAGAGGTGTGATCGACGGAGGTACGGGATTGAGAATCCGTTCGTCAGCAGCGTCGTTCAACTTCACTATTCCTTGGGAGAAAGATCATCCAAAGCATTCATATAGAATCGGTTGGGAGACAGAGATGGCAGGTAAGACTGGAACAACTCAGAACAACTCCGACGGATGGTTTATGGCATTCATTCCAGACCTAATCACAGGTGTATGGGTAGGTGGTGAGGACCGTGATATCCACTTCGACAACTTGCGTAACGGACAGGGTTCATCTACAGCACTTCCTATCTGGGGTGTCTACATGAACAAGGTATTCGATGATCCTAATCTTCACTACGACAGAAAAACTAAGTTCAATGTGAAGGAGTCTTACAACTGTAAGAACCAGAACGAAGGCGAGCAGAAAGTTGAGGAAAACGCCGTCGAAGGAATCTTTGAATAATTGGCAATTAATAGTTAATGATTAATAATATAGAGACGCGAAAATTCGCGTCTCTCTTTGTTTTTAAACTCTTCTTTCATTATATTTACAAAATCATAAACCATTAAAATATTGATACTATGAAAAACGAAGAACAGCATATCAAATTCATGCAGATGGCTATCGACCTATCTGCTAAGAGTGTAGAGGAAGGTGGCGGCCCATTCGGCGCCGTAATCGTGAATAAAGAGGGTGAGATCATCGCCGCAGCACACAACTGCGTGACACTAAACAATGATCCTACTGCCCACGCAGAGGTAATGGCAATCAGAGAAGCCTGCCAAAAACTACAGACTTTCGATCTTAGCGGCTGCACATTATACGCATCTTGCGAGCCATGTCCGATGTGTTTGTCGTCGATGTACTGGGCTCACATCGAGAAATACTACTATGCCGGTACACAGCACGACGCCGCAGAGATCGGTTTTGATGATAAATTCATCTACGACGAGATCGCTCAGAAACCAAAGGATAGATTCATGAGCAGAAAGCAACTTCTTCGTGACGCCACATTGAAAGTGTTCAACACTTGGAAGAACAAAGCAGATAAAATTGAATATTAATAAAAAAAGACCATCCCTTGACTCTCGCCAAAGGATGGTCTTCACTTACTACCATGCGCTTACACGCGCTTCTTAAACTTTTATCTCTTGATGAATTTACTTGCTTTTCCGTCGGCTTTCAAAATATAGATTCCGTCGTGCAAATTGCTGACGTTGACCTTATTAATACCTTCTGTCATTTCGCTTGCGTAGAGTTGCCTCCCACAGATATCTGAGATTGTAACGACGCTGCTATTCTCCAAAATCACGTTCAATTCTGAATCAGCAAGGAAAAACTTTATTTCATTACTCCCGTTTACCTCGTTAACCTGAGTCTCCAAGCACTCATTCAACGACGCTGGTTTAGCCTCAGCTTTCCATGCGTCGGTGATTGTCTTTCCCCAATCAGCGGATGCCTTCCACGACTGTGTGTTATTCCAGTTGTTGATTGTGATATTGTTATACGACGCAAGAACTGGATTCTTAGACGCATCTTTCACCACGTCAAGATACTGCACCGGACTTCCATTGCCGTACCACGACCATGCCAACCAACCTACGTTCTTCTGATTACAGTATGAAAGGATCTTAGCCTCATCTACATCTCCGTCGCTATGGTACCATCCGAACTCTCCTACACAAACAGCCAAATCCTGGTTGATAACTCCGTCGATATTAGGAATGATCTTATTTGTGTTTCCTGCTCCACCATACATGTGGATTGAGAATAGGATATTATTATCGACGTCGGAAGCCAACACATCTTTTCCATATGTGTGGATTGTAGCCGCATTCTGTCCGTATCCACCTGCATCCACCATGATACAGTTGCGGATGCCAGCATTACGAAGCATAGGAATAGCCTTCACATAACCGTCGCGCCAAACGCTTGCTGATGACGAATTATGCCACTCGTTGGCGATATTGACCATGATATATGATTCTGTACCCTTCAACGAGGATGCCATATTTGCGAAATATTGTGCCGCCTTCAAAAGATCATCAATCTTGTCGCTTCCTGTAACGTCGTGAACCTCAAGGATAGCCACCATTCCATACTCCTTACACTTGTCTGCGATTTTTCTTACAGACGCAGCGTCGTCGGCTTTATTCTTAATTCCATTGTTCAACACAATACGCACCGCATTGGCTCCATACTTATGGATTGCCTCAAGCTGGTCGTATGCTGAACTCTTAAACCATGTATATGCCAAATTGACTCCACGCATCACAAACTCATTTCCACAATGGTCGAGCAATTTTGTACCGTCGACCTTTATTCCGTCGACATCAGAAACCTTGAAATCGTATGTAGGAGCATTGTTGTCCTTTTCAATACGCACATAATCGACAACAGCCCAAGTCCAAATAGGAGTCAGTTTAATTGTATTCGCTCCTGCCTTAAAATCAAATGTAGCGACGAGGGTTTCGCCCTTCTTATCCTGAGCCTCATCTCCCGATTTGCCAAGGTTAGCGTTTCCACCGATACCATTGACAGCACAGTTGATTTGCTTATAGCCATATACAGAATTGTAGCCTACATAGACCTTGTAAGCTCCCTTTGATTGTAGATTAACAGTTAGATTGATGTAATCGTCGTCTTCTTTAAGATTAAGCACACCTGAGCCCGACTTATTGGATACAGAGACTTCAGTGGCTTTGAAGTCATTGGAGCACTCCACCTCGTAGATGCCCTTTGCTTCGTTTGCTGCACAGTCGACGTCTGCGGCGAAAGCGTTCGCAGTTAGGCCGTATGCTGCAGCCAAATAGAATAAATATTTCTTCATTAGTGTTAGAATTGAGTATATATCTAACACAAAAGTAGGTTCAAATTATATAAGAGAAATGTAATAAAATCCCAAATAGATGGATTATTGCTCCAGCAACGATATAAATCATCGCTGGTAACATTATTTCTTCCAAAGATCCTCGTAGGCGTCTTTTTCTTTCTGCCACTTATCACAATCTTTTGCCAATGCGGCAGCGTCGGCAAACTTCTTATCCTTGCCCTTCTCCTTTGGATCAGTCTCTACAGCCTTAAACTGAGCTGCGGCTTTTCCAAACTCCTTTTTGAAAATATAGTAGACGCCAAGGTCATAATGGATAGCAGACGCGATCTCCTTTGTGAGATATTCATAGTTTTCCGAACCGACACTGTCGAGAGCAGTCTTCAAGACCTCCTCCACTCCGTCTGTCTCCATTGCGAAAGCCTCCTTGTTCCACTCGTCTTCCTTTAGATAGTTCAATCCGACCTTCAGCTTATTGACAGCGTCGTTGATCTCGATATAATCAGCGGCATGTTTCTTTGATCTTGCGAAATAGCAAGTGATATCTCTCTCCTTAAACAAATACGACGCTCCTACAAGTCCGGCGATCTTCTTGCTGCTAAACTCACCCACAACTGCCTCATACGACATCACCGAAGCATCTTCCTGCACTTTAGCTACTGCGGCACCCTCACTTGTCTGCCAGCCTGAGTTGAAATTCTTTCCAAGCTTCACATCCTCAGCGTATGCCACTGTCTTGTCGGGAAGAGTGATGGCGACGTGGAAAGAGAACTGAAGATGCATATAAGCACAGTAGTATTTGGTGGAACTGTTCATCTGGGTAGGGATCTGACCTGGCTTCATGCTCGACGCTCCTGGAGGATCAGTACGAGTAGGGACAGCGTACGCCCCGACCTTAATCTTCTGCTTGCGCTGCATAGGATTAAACTTGTCTATAGCCATTGGCGACTCTGCCTCAAACTTAGAATATCTAACCAAGAAATTTGTCTCCATAGGATTGTCGATACGGATGAACGACTCATTCTGAAGTTGAGCGACAGTAGCCGTGAACGTACCGTCTTCAGCCAACGTGCCATTCTCCACCAAAGCATAGAGCTTTTTGCCAAGCGGCATCTTTAGTTTTGGGTAACCGGACATGCTATATTTTCCGATCACTTCGGGTTCTGCTTCCTGCGCCGATATCACCATCGACATAACAGAGAAAATAAGGACTAATATTTTCTTAATCATACATATCGTAAATTTACCATCGTCGGCAAAGTTAATAAAAAATACAAAAAGAGACGCAAGAAATTGCGTCTCTTATAATATTGAATTATATGACAACCACCAGATTACTGCTCAGCCATCATTTTCTCGTAAGAATCTTTAGCAAACTGCCACTTGTCGCAGTGCTCAGCAAA
>DCIP01000150.1:12840-14141 GCA_002317115.1 Candidatus Scybalocola fimicaballi | reverse complement strand
AAAATTCACGTTTCTCAATTAGGCTATACTCCGGATTTTGATAAGAAAGCTATGGTGGTGACAGACGGAGTGGCTAACACATTTGAATTATGCGACGCTAAGTCGGGCAAGGTTTGCTACAAAGGCAAACTTACACCAAAGAAATACTGGGATTTGAGTGGTGAGAATTTGCAGTGGGCTGATTTCTCATCTTTCGATAAGGCTGGGGAATATTATATAAATGTCGACGGTACTAAATCCTATAATTTCACTATTTCTCCTAAGGCATACGATGATCTTACTCTTTGGGCTCACAAGACTTTCTACTTGTGGCGTTGCGGTATCGACTGCACAGAGGAGTTTTCTAATTTTCATGGTCAGAGTTATGCTCACAAAGCTGGACATCCCGACGTGAATGTGATTGTCCACCCGTCGGCTGAGAGTGCAGGCAGAAAAGCTGGTTCGGTTGTGGCTTCTCCTGGTGGCTGGTACGACGCGGGTGATTATGGCAAGTACACAATCAACTCGGCTATCGCGTTGGAGTCGATGCTTATGGGGGCGGAGGTTTACTCTAAGTTCTATAAGGATTTCGATATGGAGATTCCCGAGAGCACAAATAACACTCCAGACGTGCTTGATGAGGCTATGTACAATCTTAAGTGGATGCTTACTATGATTGATACTGTCGACGGTTGTGTCGCTCACAAGGTGACAACTAAGAGATTCGTTCCGATGGTGTTGCCAGAGAAGACTGATGCCCAGAGATATATGATCGGAAAGAGCACAGCCACTAATTATGGTTTTGCAGCTATCATGGCAAAGGCAGCTCGTCTTTACAAGAATAATCCTGACTATCCTGATTTCTCAGAGAAGGCAATGCGTTATGCTAAGCAGGCTTACGAGTGGGCTGAGAAGAATCCTGGAATCATTTTCCATAATCCGGATTCTATTGTTACTGGTTCATATTCTGCAAGATTCCCAGAGCAGTTCCGTTTCTGGGCAAATACAGAACTTTACTTAGCAACACAGGAAGATAAATATATCGACTTGGTTGCAATTGATACTTTCCGATACGACGTGCCTACATGGCAGGTGTCTGCATCATTCGGTTTGATGTCGTTGATCACTGGCGTCGACAAGGGAATGGTGAAGGGTGAGTTGAAGAAGAAGGTTGAGTCTCATTTCGATAAGTTGGCTAAGTTGATCTACAACCGTATGGAGAGCAATCCGGGAAGATTCCCATTGCACAAGTTTGAGTGGGGTAGCAACGGTAGTATGTCGAACGCAGGAAGCATCTTGCTTCTTCAGTATAAGCATACTGG
>DCIP01000150.1:0-12659 GCA_002317115.1 Candidatus Scybalocola fimicaballi | reverse complement strand
CTTGACGCCATCAGAGACTGCGACACTTACGTCTACAACTATGATCATCCAAAGAGCGAGTATCCTACTCGTGAGTTTGCGGCAAGAGCCTACAACGATGAGATCTGCAGCTACTCTACAAATGAGGTCGCTATCAACTGGGGAGCACCGTTCATGATGATGCTTGCTGGAATCAATGAGGCGATGATTGATGCGAAATAAGGTAATTTGCTAATATAGACGCTGATGTGGCGTCTCCCTTAGAGACGGGGCGTGTTCCCGTCTCTTTTTTTGTGTTTTAGTTGCACGATATGTTAAAAAATCCTAAATTTGCTTAAAAATTGTGGAAAATCTTTTAGGAAGGCGAAGAAAGCCTCGAAAGATATTGTATGACAATTGATTATAAATTGAATAATCGTTAGGTGTGAAAAATACGAAGCTTAAAATATTTGTGCTGATCGTGTCGATCGCGCTTTTAGTGCCCATAGGTTTTGAATGTTATAGATTTCTTGGATACGTCAGTGCCTCAAGAAATGCATCTGTAACATACGCTGAATATAAGGAATTATCATTTTCGGAAGCAGAGTATATAGGATGCCAGAAGGGCTGCGACATTGAGTCTGCCTTCATCCCGTCGAAAATCAGATACAACATCAGATTTCGTAGTGTGACAAGCATTGGAAAGCGAGCGTTTCATAACTGTGGTTTCTTGACTAATGTCGAATTGCCGGAGTGTATCGTCAATATTGGAGACGACGCGTTTTCTGGATGCCGACGTCTTAAAACCATAGAGATTCCATTGGGTGTAAAAACAATTGGAAATCATGCGTTTGCTGGATCAGGTTTGGAAAAAATCATAATACCTCCGACTGTCACTCATATTGGCGACGGTGCGTTTGCCGGATGCGAAAACTTGGTTCATGTTGTTATTCCGTCTACTGTTACTAAGCTTGGTGACGGAATGTTCGCTGGGTGTACTAAACTGAAGAGAATTGAAATTCCCGCCACTATCTCCATCATCGGTGAGAAAGCTTTCCAAAGATGTGACAGTTTGGAATACGTAAAGATACCAAAGAAAGTGACTCTTATAGGCAGTAATGCATTTGAAGATTGCGTAAACTTGAAAAAGGTGGATTTGCCTGAGAATCTGACATTTATAAGAAGAAGAACTTTCTCCGGATGCAGAAGTTTGGAAGAGATAGAGATCCCTTCCCGAGTCACAATCATTGGCGGCTATTCATTCTATGGATGTTCGAGCCTAAAAAACATTTCGCTTCCAACGTGGGTGACATTGATTGGCACATCAGCGTTTGAACAGTGTTGTGGCTTGACCAACATTATAATACCGTCTGGAGTGACAAGCATTGGTGACGAAGCGTTCAACGGATGCAGTGGCTTGACCAACATCACTATTCCGTCGAGTGTGAAAAGCATAGGAAGTTTCGCATTTTATGGATGCAGTGGCTTGACAAATGTTAAGCTGCCACAAGGAATCTCCGCTATTGGCGACGGTACATTCGCACACTGTTATGGACTGACTGATGTTACCATTCCGTCGAAGGTGACCAAGATAGGAAAAGGAGCTTTCCGTTATTGCAACGGCTTGACTCATATAGAGATTCCATCTGGAGTGACAAGCATCGGATCTACAGCATTTGAAGGATGTAAGGTTTTGACTGCAGTCCAACTCCCTTCTAAAATCACCACAGTCGCTTCCTCTTTGTTTGAGTCGTGCAGCCAGTTGAAGCATGTGGAGATACCAGATGGAGTGACAAGCATAGGTTATTCTTCGTTTGCTGGTTGTGAAAGCCTAACTAACATAAAAATTCCGCAGAGTGTCACATGCGTCGGAGCATCTGCATTCTCTGGTTGTAAGAATCTTAACGTGTTGACTGATAATTCAAAAGCAAATGTTAAGATTGGAAAAGACGTGTTCAACGGTTGTAGATCAGTGAGATACACTAAATAATAGGATTAGATAATTGTTAAAACTGTGTTAAATAACATATTTTTCTTCTTTTTGTCTGCATGACGTTGTAATTTTGCAAAAAATATAATAAACAATCAAAGACATGCGAAAACTATTCGTCGCAATTGCAGCAGCGATGTCAGTTTTGTCGGTATCGGCGGAAGTGACATACAATTATGATGAGTCAACAAAGACGTTGACAATTTCAGGAGAGGGTATTACAAATGTTTCGGGGGAGTCAATATGGGATGATGATTTCGTTTCTGCTCCTTGGTCAAAGTTAGCAAATGATGTTGAAACACTTGTTATAGAAGATGGTATTACAAGTGTTGGAAATCTTGCCTTTGCAAATTTTGTAAAGTTAGGAAAAGTTGTTTTGCCTTCTACGGTAGAGAGCCTTGGCGTCGCTTCTTTTGAAGGATGTAATTCTTTAGTCGATATTGAATTGCCGGAAGGATTGAAACAGCTTGGTGCAGAATGTTTTTTTGAATGTGAATCATTGGAGTCTATATCTATCCCCTCTGGTGTCACATATCTTCCAAAATCAATCTTTCAATCTTGTACGTCGTTGAAGAATATTGATTTAGGAAATGTAAAGGAGTTTGGCGAAAGTGCGTTTAGAAATTGTGGGTTTGAATCATTTGAAATACCAGAAGGTGTGAAAACACTTTCTGAAGATATTTTCTTTGGTTGTTCCGACTTGAAAAAAATGGATATTCCTGCAAGTGTAGAGACAATAGAATATGGTGCTTTCTATTACTGTAGCGGAATTGACACAATTAATTTCTTAGGAGAGACATTTCCAGAGTTGACAGGAGGAAACGTTTTTGCAACTACAAATGATCTTGTTATTAGAATCAATTGTAATGCGTACGGAAAGGATGTGATTGATGCTATTGAAGAGAATGGCGGTGCCTACAACACAACAATTATTCCTTCATGGCCAAACGGTACGGAGATTTCAGCAACAAGATTAACAAACAAACTGTCAATCATACCTGTAGACTGTGACAATAACATCTACAAACTTTCATTTGCTTTGGAGAATGGATATAAGTTGACTTGGGAAGGCGACTATGATTTTGACGAAGATGATTTGAATAATCCTGAAATCGAGGTTGATTTGTCGGAACCAGTAAAAATCACCGCCAATGTTGAGCATGATTACGGTGGTGGAGGTGGAGGTATTATTACTCCTGATACTGAAATCGACTTCGACTATATTGTTTATGGATTGGGAGATGTTGTGATGACAGAGTTGTCTAAAACATCAGAAGAAGCTACATATAAGTTGGTCGCTACTCCAAATGAGGGAGCTGAGTTCTTATACTGGGAGATGTATTATGATGATGAGCTATTGACAGAGGATCAGATAACAAGTCCTGAAATTGAGATTACACTCACAGAAACAGATTATATTGTCGCTGTGTTCACACCGTCTCCATATTGCGGAATTAACGGAGGAGATAATATTACTTGGTCAATTAAGAATGACACTCTTTATTTGACAGGTGAAGGTGAGATGGAGAATTACAAGCTTGATTCTTATAAGCCATTCCTTGTAGAACAAGAGAATTCGCCATTCAGCTATATTAAAGTAGGAGAAGGTATCACCACAATAGGTAATTTTGCTTTTTCTTCGTTGGATGGAATAAAAGAGATTTATTTGCCAACCACATTGACTACAGTAGGAGTATATCCTTTTATGGATCTTGATGAAGTTGAGAAAGTCTATTTTAAGGGCCAGACACCGCCTTCATTCTTTGGCGGAAGTCAGAATCTTGACTGGATTTTCTACCAAATGGAAGATCCTGAAGTCATTGTGCCTTGCAATGCGTTGGATACGTATAAAGAAACTTTGGAATCTACAGGGGTAACAGTTATCTGTAGTGATGATTCTGAAGATGATGATCCTGAAAATCCATCTGAGGATGACGATATCGTATTCGATCCAGCAAACGTATGTGGAGCTGAAGGTGACGGATCGAATATCCTTTGGGCGTTTGATGAGGCTACAGGAACTCTTTATTTGAAGGGAACTGGCAGAATGAAGGATTATTCCTCACGTAAGAAATACCCTTGGAAAGGTCTTGATGTCAAAAAATTGGTTGTATCAGAAGGAATTACAACTATAGGCCAATATGCATTCTATGAGGTATCTACTTTAGAGAACCTTTCATTGCCAACATCATTGGACACTATCGGATATTATTCATTTGCTTCAACATCTGGACTTAAAGATTTGATTCTTCCAGAAGGACTTTTGTATATTGATGGTTCAGGATTCTCAGGCACAGGAGCTACGAATATAGTATTCCCAAGCACATTGAATCATATTGGCGACCATTCGTTCCTTTATTGTAAAAGCAAGAGTGTTGTGATTCCGGCTTCTGTTGAATATATCGGACATGGAGCTTTCTATTCTTCTGGTGAACTTGAATCAATTGTATTTGAGAGAACTACTCCAGCAGCTACTGGAGAAGGTCTGACAATTGTTTCTACCGCTACAAATACGACAGGCAAATTGGTAAAACTAATAGTTCCTTGTGATGCAGTCAACGCTTACAAAGAACATTCTGGTTACCAGGCAGAGTATGTTCAGGGAGAATTCCCATACTCGCTTACACTTAGCCAGAATACAGACACATACGTAGGCAGTGATCTTGGAGGACGACCATTGATTCAGCAGTGGCCAGATTGTGAGACTGGAGAGGCGATTGTGACTGTTTTTGTAAAGCAACCATACAAATTCTCTCATTGGGAGGCAACTGGAGTGACTTTGACAGCAGAACAGGCTAAGTCAAATCCTATCACATTTACTGTTGACGCTGATTGCAAGTTGACTGCGGTATTCTTAAATGCAACTGCAGTTGACAATGTCGATGCAAATGGAGTTGTGTTGACTATCTCTGCAGCATACATCTCAGTCAACAGAGATGAGTTCCAGATCTTTGATATCCTTGGTCGCGACGTCACTGCATCTAACGGAACACTAAAACCAGGTGTTTATGTAGTGATGTGTGAAGGCAAGGCATACAAGGCAGTGGTGAAATAAGCAATTATAAATATTGTTTGGATATGGGATGTACGTGATGTGCATCCCATTTTTGTTGATAAGAGAAAATGTTCTTATTTTTGCACTTGCAATTAAATATGAAAAATAGTGAAGAATTTTAAGAAATACATTCTGTTTTTTGTCATATTGATAGGGACACTACAGATTTATAAGTTTGTGTTAAATAATTACTTTGGGATTCCTAACGATTCTGACACTCACCTCTACTTTAAAAAACAACCGTTTTTTGAGAGTGTTAGAAACATGACCTTTTTTGAAGTTGAAATTACTGGATACCATCCATATTATGATTTTGACTCTATTTCCATTCCGGAAAAAGTTTTGATTGGGTATAACATTTATAGTGTTACTGGTATAAAAACGGTAGCCTTTAAAAATTTTAACGGTAAAGATACGTTCAATCTTGTGATTCCTTCAAGTGTTACTTCAATTGAATGGAATGCCTTCGAAAATTGTAGAAACTTGAAAAGTGTTGTGATCCCTTCAAGTGTAAAACATATAGGCGTAAATGCATTTAAGGATTGTAAAAAACTAAGCAGAGTAATTCTTGAAAAAGGATCAGATTGTTTTTATTCAAATCCGTTTGTCGGTTGCATCAATTTGACTGATATCTGCGTCGACCCTGATGATTTTAATTATTTTTCTGTCGATGGATTCTTGTATCATAAATTGAAGAGAGAGATAATTACCGCCCCTGCTTATCTTAAAGGTTCGTTTGAGATACCTTCCGCAGTGAGTCTAATAGGAGAGTACGCATTTTCTCAATGCAATGGTTTGAATTCTATAGTGATTCCTTCTACAGTGGAGCAAATAAAAGAGTACGCATTTTCTCAATGCAATGGTTTGAATTCTATAGTAATACCTTCTACGGTGAGATATATAGAGAATGACGCATTTTCTGGATGCACAGAATTGAAATCTGTTGAATTTCAATCAGGAATGAAAGAATTATCAATAGGATTCAATGTGTTCTCTGGATGTACAGGATTGAAGAATGTAAGACTTCCTGATCGACTAAACTGTGTGCGTGGAGGAATGTTTTCGGACTGCAAAGGGTTGGAAGAAATTTTACTTCCAACTACTGTTGAGGAAATAGGAGATGAAGCATTTAAGGGTTGTGAAAATTTGAAAAAAATTAATCTTCCTGACAATTTGTACCGTATTCATGAACGTGCTTTTCAAGATTGTTCTTCATTGAATAATATTGAAATTCCCAGAAATGTGAGAGAGATTGATTGGCATGCATTTGACGGATGTGTAAATCTTAATGTTGTGATAGATAATAGTGAAAAGTATACCTCCTATTCCGTAAAGAATGGCTTAAGTGATTGCAAATCAGTTAAATATAAAGATGATGTTTTTGCGCCAGATTCGTATGATGAGACTAAGGTTTATGAGTCGTCTGAAACGCCATTGCACTTTTCAATCATCTCCAAAACATCGGTTGAAGTGATATACGACAAATCGTATAGTGACCTTAAAGATGTTGTGATCCCAGCGAAAGTTAAGATTGAGGATAGGGTATATAATGTCATTAAAATTGCAAGTGCGGCTTTTTATAATTGTGACGATTTACGCAAAGTATATATCCCGTCAAGTGTAACCTATATTGGAACTTCTGCGTTTTCTAAGTGTCCATCTCTTCATGTAATCATAAATAATTCGATGCTCAATATAACTATTTCTGATTATGGCTTGGGTGAATGTAGGAACGTGAATTATCTAAAATAAACGCTCTTAACAAATCCTCTTAGTTATACTTGTTGATTTCTTTTTTTTATAAATTTTAACATTCTTTTTTGTATTTTCTTGAAAAATTATAAATTCGTTGCGTCTAAGACTATCTTATATCTAATTACGTGGGAAATATGAAAAAGTTTGTATGTGTTATTTCTTTTTTGCTTGCTTATGCTGTGTCTGCATTGGCAAGTAGAGTGGAATATGCCCATTTCTCACATTTTTCTACTGACGACGGTATGATGACCAATAAGTCGGAGTCTATCACACAGGACGACCGCGGCTTTATTTGGATCGCAACTGATTTTGGACTTGACCGTTTTGATGGAAGCAATTTCCGTCACTTCTCTAAAGAAAACTATCCTGATATTCCAAGAGACAATTTCTTGTTTGTATCCCACGTCGGCAAAGGCAGAATCATCGCCGGTGGTATGAACGGTTTGCTTGTGGATTATGATCCGGCAACAGACAAGATGTCGGACAAGATGCCTAAGGATTTCGACAAGACTTATTATAAGATGACGCATGGTGTTACTCGTGACAGCGAGGGGGCAATCTATGCGTTTACTAATGGTGGCGTCTACTTGTATGATGAGGCTACTCAGGAGTTTACAAGTGACCATCCTACCTATAATGCCTTGACCGGAGCATTTATACGCGCTATGTATATTGACTCTCAGCATCGTTTTTGGTTGGGACTTGGCGACGGTGTCAGCATCTACGGTAAAAATGGCGGCCAGCTTATGGAATATAAGGGCGAACATTCCGAAGGTGTGGTCAATTCCATCTGTTCGCTAAAGAATGGTTTTGTGGCTGCCACAACATTCTCAAGCAAATTATGGGTGTTCGACGAGAAAAACATCACTGATCATCCACGTATCGTTAATCTTCCTTTTAGCAATGCGACGCGAGTGATTCAGGGTAAGAACGGAAGAGTGTGGATTTCTTCCGACGGTGATGGACTTTGGTACACTGATGATATTGAGTCGGCTCAACCTGAATTCGTCAATATCCGTCCGTATGAGAACAACGGTGAGATGATGAAGAAACTCTATACTGTGATCGAGGATTTCAACGGAGATATCTGGGTTTCAACACAGAATAGCGGTATCTGGTGTTATCACACTCAGCAGATACGTGGAATCTCATATTCCGCAGAACAGGGATTCGAAAATCATGTGTGCTCGGATTTCACAGAGGATTTGGATGGAAACTTGATCATCGCCACTGATGGATCGGGAGTTTTCAAAAAGGTAGACAATACATTCCGCCAGTATAAAGTTGGTTGTAATAATGTGTTGGGAATCGATTGCGACAAGAACGGCAATATGCTTCTTGCCACTTGGGGTGACGGTTTGCAATCGTTGAATCTTAACACAGGCGTCAGCCAGCCAGTTAAGATGGATGGAGTCGGACAGTACAATAATATCTTCAGCATCTGTCAGAAGAGAAACGGAGAGAAGCTCTGTGGATCAGCCGGCAATGGTTTGTATGTGACTGATGCGAATGGAAAGTGGAGCAAACGACTTCTTTGTGACGATTCGTTGGCTAAGATGCCAAACAAGTGGATCTATAAAATCATTGAAAAGAATGACGTATGTTGGATTCTGACTACGAATACCATCTGGCGTGTGGAGAACGGCGTCTACAAGGCAGTGATGAAGGATTTGGCTACAATCAAATCCGTTTGTCCGCTTGAGTTGCATGATATAGACTGTGATGAACTTGGCAATCTTTACGTCGGAACTAATGAGGGGGTGTTGAGATTTTCAGCCGACGGTACTGATTTGGCAAAGATTACAGCAATCGACTCTTGTGATTTCCGCGTCGTCTGCTCAGATGGAAAAGGAAAAATATGGTTTGGAGGATTGGGCAAAGTGTTGTGGTATGATCCGGTGAACAATACATCTGGCTCATTGCCTGGATACTATGGAAATATGTCTAAGTATCTATTCTATTCCCGTTCCGGATTCTTGTCGAAAGACGGACATGTCTACATGGGAACAAACACAGGATATCTATGTTTTGCACCGAATGAAATCCAAGTGACGAAGAGTCTCAAATTTATGGATTTCTCTACCTTCTATATTTCGGATGAGAAACAGTATACGCTCCACAACGTCAGTGAGTTGACATTGAAGCACAACCAGACAGATATCGCCATTGATATCGACTTGGTGGATTATTCGCAGACAGGAGCTGCGGCTTTACGCTACCGACTAAAAGGTTTGAACGACGATTGGAAGGAGCTGGGCAAGAACCGTCGAATTTCATTCAACCATATTCCGGAGGGAGATTATCTATTGGAAGTTGAGGCCAAGTCAACAACTTCCTTCACATCGGTACAGACTCTTACTATGCCGTTGAAAGTATTGCCACCATGGTGGAAAGCGTGGTGGTGCTACTTGCTTGAGGTGTTGATCGTGGCAGGAGTGATTTTCCTTGTCTACCGCACAAAGATGCGTCAGCAGGAGGCATTGAAGAACGAGTTGCGACAGAAGGTGGCAGAGCGTACAAATGAGTTGAATGTCGCATTGAGAGAGAAAGACAGATTGATTTCAGTCATCGCCCACGACTTGCGTAACCCGATGTTTGGAATCGTAGCGTCGTTGGATGGAGTGTTGTCGCAGGAGATGGTTAACATCAAGAAGAGCTCACTTGTGGATATCCGTAATGCGGCGTCGACATTGCAGGGAGAGATGCAGAAATTGTTGGCGTGGGCACAGTCGAGCACAGGTCAGTTTGCAGTGCGTATGTCCGACGTCGATTTGAAACTATCAGTAGAGAATGAGATTCGTCTGCTTAACGAATTGTTCTCTGCCAAGAATATTGAGGTCTCAGCCAATATCGACTATTCTTATTGCGCTAAGGCTGATATCCGTCAGCTTGAGGTCGTGGTGAGAAACTTGCTCAATAATGCAATCAAGTTTACAAAAGAAGGCGGAAAGATTGTCGTCGACGGAGTTGAGCTTCATAATGAGTTGATGCTTAGCATTACCGATAATGGAGTGGGTATGACTCAGGCACAGATTGAGAATTTGATGTCGTCGGAAACGCATAATTCGACAGAGGGTACAACCGGAGAGAAGGGATCTGGACTTGGATTCGCTCTTTGTCAGGAGTACATGAAGCAGATGAATGGAAAGATCACCGTCGACAGTAAAGAGGGATTAGGCACAACTATCAGCCTATACTTCAAGAAATCGAATGTGAAGGTCAATAATACAGTGGTTGCGGAAGAGCCTGTAGAGACAGCATACGCGCCGCAGGACGATACTGCATTGAAAGACAGTGTAATCCTTGTTGCCGACGACGACGATATGGTATTGAAGAGTATTGTCGGCATGCTTGAACCGTATGCTACGGTGCTTACCGCTATGGATGGATCGGCAGCGTTGACAATGGCGAAGAGTGAACAGCCAGATGTGATTGTCAGCGACGTCGAGATGCCAATCATGGACGGATTTACATTCAACAAGTCGTTGCAGGCGTCGCCAGACACAAGTCATATTCCATTGCTATTTGTCTCAGCTCGTACAGAGGATGAGATGCGACTTGAGGGACTTGGCACAGGAGCATTGGATTACATCACTAAGCCATTCAGCCAGAAAGAGTTGCTTCTAAAACTACAGAGCATCATCAATGTGAAGCGAAACACTCAGAATAGAATCCTATCCACAGTAGGTCAGCCGGATGAGATTGAGAAGGCAGAGGAGATGGATCCATTCTTGAAACGAGTGATCAAAGTCATTGAGGAACATTACTCCGACTCAGATTTCAGTATTGAAGTGTTGGCAAGTGAGTCGGCTGTCAGCCAGTCTACGTTGACACGAAAAGTAAAGGTTTTGACAGGCAAGACACCGCTTGAAATCATCACAGACTACCGTTTGAACATGGCTCACTCATTGTTGACTACAGAGCGCATTTCTGTTGCCGACGTCGCATATAGAGTAGGATTCTCAGACCCTGCATACTTTACAAGAAAATATAAGCAGTTCTTTGGAAGAGTGCCGTCGCAGAGATAAGTATAAATGCGGAATGCAAAATGCTGAATGCGGAATGAAAAAAATATAAAATATTCTAAAACCTATGCTCGGATGTAGCATAGGTTTTTGTTTATCTTTGCTGTTGATGTTAAAACTTAATACATTCATATTATGGATATAGTAGGAATAATAGTCAGTTTAGTGGTTGGCATTTTGCTTGGTGCGGGAGCTTTGTATTTTATGATGAGCAAACTCTTGCAAGCTGAGAAGAGCGAACGTGCCGATGACAGATTTCAGTTTGAGAAGAAAATCAGCACTCTTGAGACAGAAAAGAATGCTTCGTTAGAAGTTGCAAAAAATGAGGCTGAACAACTTATTGTGAGAGCTAAGGAGGATGAAGAAAAGCGTAGGAGGGAAGAGATTGCTGACTTAAAATCTTTATATCAGGAACAGATTGACACATTAAAATCAAATCTTGATGCTGCCTCAAAAAATATTGAAGTGGTAAGAGAAAATGCTGGTAGAGACATAGCAAAGTCAAAGGAGGAAGATGAAAAACGAAGAAAGGAAGAATTGACAGATCTTAAAAAGTCATATCAAGACCAGATAGAGGCTTTGAAAGCTAATCTACAGGCTACTACAGAGAACCTGCTGAAACAGAGATCTACGGATTTGCAGGAGGAAAACAATAAGCAGGTCAGTTCTTTGTTGGCTCCATTGCAGGAGAATATAAAAAAGATGGAGCAAGCGATTGCTTTCAATAATGAGCAATCTGCCAGAAACAGCCAGAGTTTCACCGAACAGATGAAATCCATGATGGAATCATCTCAATCGTTGAGCTCTCAAGCGGAAAGACTTACCAATGCATTGCAAAGAGACAATAAGTTTGCAGGAAATTGGGGAGAGTTGATTCTAAGTGAGTTGTTGGAGGGACAAGGATTAGTAAATGGCAAACATTATGATCTGCAAGCTACAATCAGAGATGATTCAGGAAATGCTCTTACCAATGAAGAATCCGGGAAAAAAATGATTCCTGATGCCGTTCTTCATCTAGCGGATAATAGAGATGTTGTCATAGATTCTAAAATGTCATTGACTGCATTTGTGGATTATCAGAATGCAAAGAGTGAAGAAGAAAGAAAAGATGCGTTGAGTCGTCATTTGAAGTCGGTAAAGAACCATGTAAAGGAATTGAAGGAAAAAGACTATAGCAACTATTTTAAGGACAAAAGAAAAAGTTGTGGCTTTGTTATGATGTTTATTCCTGTTGAAGGTGCTTTGCAATTGGCTATAAGTGAAGATAAGGATTTGTGGAGAAACGCTTTTGAAGATAAGGTATTCATTGTTGGTTCTCAGACGTTAATGGCTGCACTCAGAATCATTGATTTGACATGGGTTAATGTTCAGCAGCAAAAGAATATAACAGAAATATTAAAAACGGCGTCTCAACTTATTGATAGAGTAAATCGTTTTAATACATCATTTTTGGATGTGAAGAAAAGACTAGATTCTCTGACTGATTCATACGACAAGGTGGCCGGTTATGTTGACGGAAAACAAGGAATCCTAAGTTCTGGTCGTAAACTTGAGATTCTAGGTGTGCGAGGCTCAAAGAGTTTGCCTAAAATTGATATTGAAGATGTAGAGACTATAGAAGGTGAGGTTGAAGAATAAAATAATATCTAATGACAAAAAAAGGGTTCGACTTTCGTCGAACCCTTAATTTTTCAAATCGTCTTTAGAAGATTACTTCCAAGCCTCGATGATCTGCATGAAATCAGCAGCCTTAAGAGCGGCACCACCGATCAAACCACCGTCGATATCTGGCTGAGCGAACAACTCAGGAGCGTTGCTACCCTTGCAAGAACCACCGTAAAGGATTGAAGTGTTCTCAGCTGTTGCCTTGTCGTAC
>DCIP01000140.1 GCA_002317115.1 Candidatus Scybalocola fimicaballi | reverse complement strand
CAGAAATAATCTGTGATACCGATTGTGAATGCCTTAGCCTGTACTGATGCGTAGAAGTCGAGCTCTCTTGTCTCCTCATCCTTGAATGAAGTTGAACCCCAAGAACCAAGAGTGAAGTTGCCTGCTGTCATCTCAATGCATGGCTGTACGGCAAAACTGCTCTGGTACATACCTCTCCATACGTATGAGCTCACTACGTCAGCATTAACGTTGAACTCAACTTTCTTTGCTTCTTTTGCCTCTGCTGTTTCTTCTGCGAAACAAACGCTTGATGCCATTGTGCCCATCAATGCTGCAGTCATAATCTTCAACACTTTCATAGTTCTTTTCGTTTTATGTGTTAATATCAGTTCGTTCTGTAATTGAAAGGAAAGTAAAAAATTTCAGTTCGTTTTAATGCGTTGTATGTCGTTTTATAATCAGTTTCCCTTTCGATTACATTGCAAAGGTATGGCGAATTTTGACGCTGGGACATAAAAAGACTCATTTTGTATGCTGTTTTTTAGGACAAGTTTCATTTTGTAAGCGGTGAAATATCTAAAACTTACATTTTGCAAGCGTTTTGGCTTCCGACGCTTATAAAATGAAAGCGTGATGTTTTAGAGCATATTGTGAGACTTTTAGATATGATATTGCGTTAATTGATTTCATTTGTATAATATTTAAAAGAGAAAGTAAACAAAGTGTTTTAGATATTGGCTTTTTGATGACTTTTTGACATACTGTATTTTGAGGTTTACGCTAAATATTATATGTGTTGACGAAAAATCCTTTATTTCTTTTGTTTGGATTGCTATCATCATTATCTTTGCGGCGTTAAACACTATTATCATATATTTATCTCAAATAACAACTGTTAGATGAATTTAGTTAGATTATTGTTCTTGTTCTTGATAGGGTTGTGCTCGGTTAATGTTTTTGGATCATGTCCGTTCCAAAAATTTACAGATGTCATCACGGCTTGTATGGGAGGAAATGATTTGGGTATTGTCTACAAAGCCGGAACCTCTAAAACTGAGGTTGAGTCGTTCCCTCTACGTCCGAATAAACGCACAGGTAAGGGGTTTACGCATGGCATAGGATGTGTCGATGAAACGCCGTCGCCTGCATGGTATGCCATAAAGATTGATGATCCGGGTACTCTTTTCATGGATATTTCCCATTCTGAAGGTGCGGATATCGACTTCGTCTGCTGGGGACCGTTCTATGGCGACACCAAACAGGCGATGCTTGAGAATGTTTGCAATAATTCAACTTCTTATTTCGTCGACTATGAAGTGCCTAACACGACCAACTTCTGCAAACTGCAGAGACTTGAGCAGTGTGAGTCTAAGTATGCGGTAGCGGCTAACGCATCGGCATTCGAAAAAATAGAAAGTCAGGAGAATATTTCTAATTGTAAGTCGGAAGTTGAGCGCAGATCAAAAATTGATACCGAATATGAGTGCTTTTACGGAAACAATGATCCGTTCCCGATTGCGCAGATGATGGACTGTAGTTTTTCTAAAAATGCATCTGAACCCTGTTACATTCCAAACGCTAAGAGAGGGGAGTGGTATATCATTCTTGTTACAAACTTTGAGGGTTCCGCTGGAAATATCAATTTTACTAAAATAGATGGATCTGCAACTACAGATTGTAGCGTGATTGTAGACGCGGGAAGCAATTCTCCTGTATGTGAAGGAGACGCCTTGACTCTGATTGTCAACAATGTGCCTGCATTTGCCTCTTGCAAGTGGACTGGTCCGAATGGTTTTGAGTCTAATGAGATAGCTCCAATTATTTCGTCAGCTCAGCTTTATCACGCTGGCACATATTATGTCCAGATCACAACTCACGACGGTCTTAAGTCTGATGAGATTCCGGTTAAGGTGGAGGTGAATCCAAACTTGCCTGTCGACACCACTGTAAGGATCGTCCAGGGCAGCACGGTGAAGTTCAAGGATCTCGAATTGTCGGCCGCCGGTAAATACAAAGCGACAGAAAAACGAGGAAATTGTACTGGTATATATAATGTGACTGTTGTCGTTGAACCGTTGCTCCCTGCTTTCATTGAGCAGAACGGCCCTCTTTGCGATGGTGACTCTTTGGTCCTTTCAGTTGGAGACGCTCCAACGTCTGGTGTTGAGGGTTATGAGTGGAGTGGCCCGAATGAATTCCATTCCAAAGATAAGAGTCCGGTGGTGCCGAATATGAACAGAAACAAGGCTGGGGAATATTCGTTGAAAATCAAGAAAGATGGTCTGGTATATCCGGTCGCTCCTGTTAATGTTGAGGTTATACCTCCAGTAAAGGAAAAAGTACAGGTTAGTATTCCATTCGACGGTTCATACGAGTTTGACGGACAGGTTTTGACTAAGCAAGGTGTCTATAAAGCTCAGTTTGAGTCGGTGTATGGCTGCGACAGTATTGTGGAATTGTACCTTGTCATAGAGATGCCAGATGTTGAGCCTGCAGTGGTGATCTCTCCAAATGGAGACGGAAATAACGACGTCTGGACACTAAAGAATATCGACCTTTATCCGGAGGCTGTTGTAAGAATCTACGACAGATACGGCAAGGAGATATACGCTCAGCAGGGTTATGATGAAGACAACGCATGGGATGGAAGAGACAAAAACGGACAGTCGCTCCCTTCTACTGATTATTGGTATACTATTGATGTCCAGTCTGTCGATAGAGTCTATTATGGACATGTGACGCTGGTGAGATAGTTGTTTTCGTCATCGTTATCGTTATCGTTAATTTTTATTATCTTTGTCGCTTGTAATCAAAGCGTAAAGAATATATGATTTTAATTACAAACGACGACGGTATTTCCGCTAACGGAATAAAGGCTCTGACTGAGGTGGCTCGTGAGTTCGACGAGGTTATTGTCTTTGCTCCGGATGGCCCACGCTCTGGTATGAGCAACGCCATCACATGCAACAAACCGCTGAAATTTGAACTTGTAGGCAAGTTGAGCAACGTCACTCTCTATACTTGCACTGGCACACCTACCGACTGTGTCAAACTTGCCGTCCAGACGGTTTTCAAGAATGCTGAGCGTCCGCTTATCCTGTCGGGAATCAATCACGGCAACAACGCATCTGTCAATATTATCTACTCTGGCACTATGGGTGCGGCTTTGGAAGCCAACATCATAGGCATCCCTTCCATTGGTTTTTCCATCAACGACAATGATGTGAACGCTGATCTTGAGGCGGCAAAAGATGTCGCGAGATTTATCCTTCAGAAATATTACGACGGAGAATACGACAGCTATT
>DCIP01000212.1:2313-7552 GCA_002317115.1 Candidatus Scybalocola fimicaballi | reverse complement strand
GCAAGTGCAATCATGAACAGCACACACTTGGCATAGTATCTCCAAGTGGTGTAGCCTGGCATGAATTGCTTTAGAATCTGATAGTTTCCGAATTTCTTCAGATTACTGCTTCTGCGGTACATCGCATAACCGAAAATAGCGGCCATAGGTATCAGCGCGAAAAGCAGATATAGATATTCTGAATTTGCAAATCTAAACATACTCTTTTTCCTTTTGGGTTGTGGCTATTAAGGGTTGTGACGCACTACCAAATAGCGCACTAAAAATTCAAGAAGCAAAACACCAATCAAAGCTAGTGCGAATGGCAGATACTCCTCGTTCTTTTTGCTGTATTCTTGCACACTGATCTTTGTCTTTTCAAGCTGGTCGATTTCCTCGTAGATGGCCTTCAAAGACTTGTTGTCTGTCGCACGGAAATACTTTCCATCTGTGTTGGCAGAGATTGATTTAAGTGTGCCCTCATCGATGTCAACTGGTACCATCTGACGCTGGACTCCGAACGCTGTCTGGAAAGGGTAGGGAGCCATACCTTTGGTTCCGACTCCAATTGTGTAGACGCGGATTCCGAACGATTTGGCAAGCTCACTCGCCATTGTTGGATCAATCTCACCTGTGTTGTTCGAACCGTCGGTAAGAAGGATGATGACTTTCGACTTCGCCTGACTGTCCTTCAATCTGTTTACTGCCGATGCCAAACCAAGTCCTATTGCAGTACCGTTGGCCTGGATCATCTGCTCGTTGATCACGCTGAAAAGCTGCGACAAAGCTGCCTTGTCTGTTGTCAACGGACATTGTGTGAAGCTCTCTCCTGAGAATACAACAAGTCCGATGTTGTCGTTAGGACGGCTGTTGACGAACTCAGCACTGATGCTCTTCGCTGCCTCAAGTCGGTTTGGCTTCAAATCCTCAGCCAACATAGATCCTGAGATATCGAGTGACATCATGATATCGATACCCTCCACGTTCTGGTCCGACCACGTCTCATTGCTCTGTGGGCGTGCCAAGATGACGCATAGCAACGCCAATGCAATCATTCTTAGTATGAATGGAAGGTGGAGAATGTAGTATCTCAAACTTTTTGGCGCTTGCTTGAATGGACTGATTGTCGAAACCTGCAGGTTTGCAGTCTGTTTGTTTCGACGCCATACAAACCATGCCGTTAACGGTATGATAAGCGCGGCCAAATATAAATATTGTGGTGATTCAAATGTAAACATAAGTCTTTATACTAAATGTTATTTGAATTGCTGATTTCAAGAGACGAACTCTTTTCTTTCTTTGCTTTTTTTCCCTGTGTTGCCTCTGTCTCTACAGGTTTTGTTCTGCTTACGATAAGGTATGCGTTGGCAAGACTTGTCTCGCAATCTTCATCTGTCGGAGTAGCCTTGGCAAACTTCGCCATATCGGCTTTGTTCAAGATGCTCTTCAACTCAGGAATGATTGGCATGGCCTCTGTATTGTACTTCAACTCGTCAAGAATCTCGTCAGATGTCATCTCCATGGCATTGATATTGAATCTGCTGCAGAAATACTCTCTCAACGTATCAGTAACGTCGGTATAATATTCCTTGACACGGTTTGAGTCTTTCCAGATGCGTTTAGCTTTGATCTCGTCGAGCTTGTTTATGGCAATCACATCGATTGGCAATACGACCTCTGGCTTGTCTGGGATAATGATACCTTCTTGTTTAGCTTTTCTCTTTTTCTGAATGTATGGCAATAGATATTTCCATGCCAAGAATCCAAGGATTGCAACAAGCAATACGATAAGAAGGATAGTGAAGAATTTAGCCCAGTCAAAACCAAGTGTCATGATCTCTTTGATATCTCTGACGCTTGTTGAGTCTGGCTGTCCGGCTTCATCAAGTTTGACTTCAATGTCGTTGTTAACCTCCAATGCCATAGCGTTGGTAGATACAGTCTCTCCACTTCTTATGTTGACATATTTGAATGGAGGAATGATGCAACTGCCTGAATCAAACGATGTTATGATCACATCCTGCTTGATTTCAAGTGAGCCTCCCAAGTCTGTAGTGTCGGCCTGCCTCAACTTTACCACGTCGACTTTGCCGGTAGAGTCTTTCTCCACCTGCAACTCGAAGTCCTGATCCTTTGGTTGGGTCAGTGTCAAGTGAACGGCTGTCTGACGGCCAATTCCGATATGGGCTGAATCCATCTTTGCAGTAAGGCTCGCTGCGTTTGCTGCAAGGCTACCACATAAGAAAAATACTGTGGCTATACTATGAAATTTCATGAATTACAATGTTTTATGCTCTCTGCTTGAATAGCTTCATTAGCGACTTGACATAATCGTCAGTCGTTGCAATTGAGATATAATCCACACCGCTCTTTGCAAAACGTTGTGCGAGCATTTCGTCTTTCTCTCTGACATACTGTTCGTACACTCTTCGCGTAGCTTTGTTTGATGTGTCGACCCACATGTCCTCGTCGGTCTCGGCATCCTTCATTTTTATTAGTCCAGCATCTGGCAACTCTTTCTCTCTTGGATCATAGATCTGCAATGCTGCCAAATCGTGCTTTTTGCTTGCGATAAGCAGTGAGTCTGAATAGTCGGTGTCGTCGATAAAGTCGGAAATCAGGAATGCCGAACAACGCTTCTTTACCATGTTGGTGAAGTATTTGAGCGCAAAATCGATATTTGTCTTCCTACTTGTAGGCTCGAAACTTAGCAACTCTCTGATTATGTAGAGGATATGTTTCTTTCCCTTCTGTGGCGGAATATACTTTTCGATTTTGTCAGAGAAGAAGATGACGCCGATCTTATCGTTGTTGGTAGCGGCAGAGAAGGCGATTGTTGCGGCCACCTCTGTCAGATACTCTCTCTTCGTCTGAGTGGCAGTACCGAAGTCGTCACTGCCGGAAACGTCGACGAGGAGCATCAGAGTCATTTCTCGTTCCTCTTCAAACACTTTGATAAATGGCTTTGAATAGCGTGCGGTGACATTCCAGTCGATGCTTCTCACGTCGTCGCCAGGCTGGTATTCGCGCACTTCAGCGAACTGCATACCACGACCCTTGAACGCAGTGTGGTACTCTCCAGCAAAAATGTTGTTGGAGAGTCCTCGCGTCTTTATCTCTATCTTGCGGACTTTCTTTAAAAGTTCGCTGGTGTCTACCTTTTTGTTGTCTTCCATCACCAAATATCTTTAGACGGTAAATTAAGGCACCTCTACTGCATTGATGATCTCGTTGATGATGTCATCAGTGTTCATGTTGTTTGCCTCTGCCTCGTAAGTCAAACCGATACGGTGGCGTAGAATGTCGTGGGCTACAGCTCTCACGTCTTCTGGCAATACATATCCTCTGCGCTTTACGAATGCGTATGCTCTGGCTGCCTTTGCAAGTGAGATAGATGCACGTGGAGATCCTCCGAATGCGATCATATCCTTCAATTTGTCAAGACCATACTCTCCTGGAAAACGAGTCGCAAACACGATCTCAGTGATATATTTCTGGATCTTCTCGTCCATATATACGTCGTGGACAACCTTTCTTGCCTCGATGATGTCCTCTGGATTAAGAAGTGCTGTCACTGTCTTTGGCTCACGCTTCAACTGTGCCTGGATGATTCTCATCTCCTCCTCTCTCTTTGGATATGTGATGATCACCTTGAACATGAAACGGTCCATCTGTGCCTCTGGCAATGGATATGTACCTTCCTGCTCTACTGGGTTCTGTGTGGCCATAACCAAGAATGGAGAAGGCAACTTGAATGTTGTCTCACCAATTGTCACCTGACGCTCCTGCATACCCTCAAGCAATGCTGACTGTACCTTTGCTGGAGCACGGTTGATCTCATCTGCCAATACGAAGTTGGCGAAGATAGGTCCTTTCTTGATTGTGAACTCCTCGTTCTTCTGGCTATAGATCTGTGTACCCAATACGTCGGCTGGCAACAAATCCGGAGTAAACTGGATTCTGCTATATTTTGCTGAAATTAACTGGGCTAAAGTAGTGATTGACGCTGTCTTTGCCAATCCTGGTACACCTTCAAGCAATACGTGTCCGTCTGCCAAAAGTGCTATGATCAAAATCTCCTTTAGATGCTTTTGTCCTTCAATGATTGTGTCCATTCCAGAAAGAAGGTTGTCAACGAAAGCACTTTGTCTTTCAATTCTTTCATTCAAACGGCTGAAATCTGGATTTCCGCTTTCAATTAATTCACTCATTGTATCTTTTGTTTTTACGTTTCTTATTTATTGCTGTTTATCAATTATAACGAAAAATTCCTGAATTTATTGTGTCTATCTTGTTAAAAATGATAATTCTGCATTGTTTAATTTCAAAAAGGAGACGCAATGTGTAGCGTCTCCAATTGATTTATTTTACGAATTCGTGCTGTATCTCTTTGGCTGTGAGTATACTATGCTCGGATTCAGGATTGACAAACTTCTTGTTGTCAAGCATTGGAACTTTAATCTTTGTTCCTGCTTTGATGTTGTTTGGATTCTTTATCAAATCCTTGTTATAAAGATAGATATAAACCCAGAAATCTTTTGCTCCGTAGTGGCGAAGAGAAACGAGTGTCAAACGACTTGCCTGTCCTAATCTCTCTTCTATTGGCTCTCCTTGGTCTGTAATATCCATCTCTGGATGCTTTTTCTTCATATAGCTTACGAAATCATCCTTGAACTTAGTGGTCTTCTCAACTTTCTTTGGAGTCGGCTTCTCTACTGTCTCCTCAGCAACATTTTCTGTTGTCTCGTTGACTGTAGACTCGACTGTAGATCCTGCGGCTTCTATATTGTCTTCGATCTTCTCGACCATCTGTTCTTCGATGTCTTTGATCTCTTCCAATTCTACTGGATCAACATTGATCTCTGTCTTGACTGCATTGTCGCCAGATAGCTTTGAGCGCATCTTGCTTACAATATTAGGATCTGATATCCAAGCGACTAATCCAACTACCGCCAATATACATAGGAATAGAATGATGGCAATACCAAGTTTCTTTCCGTGTGATTTGTCATCCAAATCCTCTTCCTCGGATGGTGAATCGTTACTCTTGACTGTAGACGCGTATTTCTTTGTCTCTTCTGGAGTTGTGTCGATATTCTCATCTTCGTCAGCAGTTGGATCTTCCTCTTCTTTTTCTTCTGGCTCATCCCCAGAAGTCTCAGTAGAATTCTCCTCAACTACAGTCTCAACCTTAGGCTCCTCAACGATAGTCTCAACCTTAGGTTCTTCAACTACAGTCTCAACCTTAGGTTCCTCAACG
>DCIP01000212.1:0-2234 GCA_002317115.1 Candidatus Scybalocola fimicaballi | reverse complement strand
TAGTCTCAACCTTAGGTTCCTCAACCAATGTTTCCGACGATACAGTTGTCTGTCCCATGGCAGCCACTGTAGTGATTTTCTCTGGCTCTGCTGTTGTTTCTTCCTCCTCGTCGCTCTCTGGAGCATCGACTTCTCCTTCTGGAGCAAGAACATAAGTTGCTTCAAAGTGAGCGTATGGCTTGTTTAGAGTCTCTGCCAACGACGAGTCTGGCGTGAAAGAAATCTTATTGTGTGCAGGAATGATAGTGTTCTCTCCTGTATTTACATCCTTACTCTTTCTCGCATCAACTGTAACGACTTTGAATGTGCCTAGTCCTTTGATCTTAACATTTCCGTCGGCTTTTAGCCCTTCACTTATCTGAGCGAAGAAGAGTCGCAAAAAGTCTTCCCAACCTTTTTTGTTGATCAGGCTAACGTTTGTGCTCAATAGCTGGGATAGCTCGGAAATTGTGATTTTTTTATTCATTGTTATCCTTCTGTATTGAATCCTTCAAAATATCACTTGGCTTGAATCCACAAACCAATTTAGGCGCAGTCATGATGCGCTGTTTAGTTGTAGGGTTGTAGGAGATTCTTCCCTCTTTCTTACGTAGGTCGAATGAACCGAAACCAGAAATCATGATTGTGTCGTTGCCTTCCAACACTTTTGCCATTGTCGCAACAGTGTCGTCAATCATGCTTTCAATCTGCTGTGCCTTCATTCCCGATTTCTCGGATAGTGCGGCTACCAAATCTTTGTGTTTCATAGTTTTTTCTCTAAGAGGCATTATTGCCATTTGCAAATATATCAAAAATAATTTGCAAAGAAAAACATCAAATATTAAAAATGGCAGATTGTTGATTTTTTGCGGTGAAATGGGGTGGAATGGCTTAGAGATGGTAGCTTAGAGAGGGTGGGGAGGTTGGTATAATAAACTAAAAAAGACGATGGAACACCACCGTCTTTCTTAATTCTCTCAACTTTCACCTTTAAGCTCTCAGCTCTCAGCTCTAACCTTTTATCTCGGATTATTGGTGTTGATATTCTGCAATACCAGTTCTAGTGTGTCAAGGTCGTTGATGTATACTTCTCTTGGTTTGCTTCCGACCTGAGGTCCTACGATTCCGGCTACCTCCAACTGGTCCATTAGTCGTCCGGAACGGTTGTATCCCAAACTGAATTTTCTCTGCAGCATTGATGTTGATCCTTGTCCTGAACCGACAATCAAGCGTGCAGCCTCTTCGAAGAATGGGTCTCGGTTGCGTAGGTCGATGCCTCCTTTGTCTTCAGCAGTCTCAATGTTAGGGTCTACATACTCTGGCAATTCAAATGGTTCGATATATCCTTCCTGTCCTTGTATATAGTCGTTGATTGCCTCTACCTCTGGTGTGTCTACGAATGCACACTGCACTCGTTCAAGGTTTCCATTTGATAGAATCAACATATCTCCTCGTCCGATTAGTGTCTCGGCTCCTGTGCAGTCGAGGATGGTCTTTGAGTCGATTGCCTGTGCTGTCTTACATGCGAAACGTACTGGGAAGTTTGATTTGATCAAACCTGTTATGACGTTTACTGATGGTCGCTGTGTGGCTAGGATGACGTGGATACCGATTGCACGGGCTTTCTGAGCAAGTCGTGCCACTGGTGTCTCGATATCTTTTCCTACCTGCATGATCAAGTCGGCAAACTCATCAATGATGACAACGATGTATGGCAAGAACTGGTGTCCGTTCTCTGGGTTAAGACGACGCTCTTTGTATTTGTCGTTGTATTCGATGATGTTTCTTACTTTGGCTTTCTTCAACAATTCGTAGCGGTTCTCCATCTCGACGCAAAGACTGTTCATTGCAGCCACCACTTTTGTGACGTCGGTGATAATCGCCTCGTCTTCTCCAGGCATCTTTGCAAGATAATGCTTGAGTAGGGGAGCGTACATTGAGAACTCTACTGTCTTTGGATCGACAAGCACAAGCTTTAGTTCCGACGGGTGTTTCTTATACAATAGCGACATCAACACTGCGTTCAACGCAACTGATTTTCCTTGTCCTGTTGCTCCGGCACAGATTACGTGCGGACATTTGGCAAGGTCGATCATGTAGTTGTTGTTAGTGATGGTCTTTCCAAGTATGATAGGAAGCTCCATGGTGTTGGTCTGGTACTTCTTGCTTGCCACCATGTCGTGCATTGGCACAATAAGCTTTTTCTTGTTAGGTACCTCAATGCCGACGGTTCCTTTTCCTGGTATTGGAGCAAT
>DCIP01000075.1 GCA_002317115.1 Candidatus Scybalocola fimicaballi | reverse complement strand
TTTACATTATCCAGCTCAAAATCGTTGGCGCGATGATGGCTGTCAAGATTCCGTTAAGGGATAGTCCTACTCCGGCGTAGGCTCCGTAACGTGTGCTGATCTCCATCACTCTTGATGTGCCGACGGCATGTGAGGCCGTACCCATACTCAGGCTCTCTCCGATTGGTGTCTTGGCTCTTGAAAGTCCGAAAATGCTCAATCCGAACACTCCGCCAAAGATACCTGCGATCACCACGGCTGACACTGTGAGTGCTGGGATTCCCCCCATCATCTCCGACACTTGCATCGCGATTGGCGTCGTGACTGATTTTGGGGCAAGCGAAAGCACAACCTCATCTGTCGCTCCAAGCCATTTGGCTATGTAGACGACGCTGAAAAGCCCCACTAAACATCCCACCACCTGGGATACAAGTATAGGCACAATTAGCTTCTTGATGTTATCCAACTGTAGGTAGAGTGGTACTCCCATTGCCACAACACATGGTGAAAGCCAGATATCAATGGCTGTTGAAGCCTCTTTGTATTTGCTGTAGTCTATTCCTGTGAATTTCAAGAAAATGATGATGACAGCAATGCTTACCAGAATAGGGTTGAGCAATAGAATATTGGTACGCTTCTGAAGGTGCTTCGACACTGCGTAGACGCCAAACGTCAAGGCGATTAGCACGTATTTATTTTCTAGAATTTCCATTGTGTTTTCTGACAAGTTTATATGTCCAGACGGTTGTTACCATCACTAAAATTGTGCTGACTATAATTGACACAGTGATTGGAATCCACTGGCTTTTAATTAGTTCGTAGTATAGAATCAACGATACTCCTGGTGCAATGAAAAAGAAAGTCAGATTGCCGGTAAGCACGTTGCTTGCCGATTTCACCCACTGGAGTTTGATCACTCCAATCTTGAGCAAAAACGTAAGAGTTAGCATTCCAATGATCGACGACGGAACAGGAACTCCCGTCAGCCATACCACCAATTCCCCGAATGCCAACATGGCAAAGATTATGAATAGTTGTAGTGCCATTTTTTATTTTTTTGTCTTAGAATTCCACCGTGTAGCTTGCTGCGTATTGTGGACGGAATGTGTCGGAATCAAACGCGTCGTCGTACATTCTCAATCCGAATCCGAAACGCATGATTTTGTTTTGTTTGCCTCTATATGATAGTCCGAAGCGTGGCTGGAACACCCACTTGCGATAATCGTCGTATGAGATGTATGGACCGGCTGACAATTCCACGAATGGAGCGACTGGTGATGGTGCCGACACCACAAAATCAACCGTAGGCGAGAAGGCAAGCAACTCGATAGCCTCAATCTCAAGTGTAATACCTACGTAGGCAATGTGATTGAATCGATATCCCATACCTCCATTCAACACGAATCCCCAGTTTTCAGAGCCCATCTTGTTCTCTCTTTCGCTGTAGTCGGACCATGCGATTGTAGCCCCCACGTTGCCTCTCCATCCGAATGTGCCTGGACCATATTTGCTTTTGGCGATAGTTGTGTCTTTCTTATTTCGCTCTCTTATAGAAACCCTTTTTACGGTGTCCTGTTTCTCCGCCAGTTTTTTTGATGCTTCTGCTTTTTTTCTTGCGTCTAATTTCTCTTCGCGTTTTCTTTCTTCTTTCGCATCAGACTTTCTTTCTTTGTCTCCTTTCTTAGAGTCGATTTTGTTATCCTTTTTGCCCTCTTCTTTTTCTACTTTTTTTGCCGTCTTCTTTTCGGCTTCATTATCTTTCTTTACGTTGTCGTTGTTGGCGTCTTTTTTATTAGCCTCCATTCTTGCACGTTCTTCAGCTCTCGCCTGGGCTTTGGCTCTCGCTGCCTCACGTGCCTTTTCTATTTGAGCCTTACGCACTTGCTGTAGAGAATCCGACGGAGTCTGCGCAAACCCAGATAATGATATAAGTAGAGTAGTTATGAGTAAAAGTAGTCTGTACATAGTCTAAAAATTTAATCGACGTCATATATTAATCGACGTCATAATGTGACGCCGCACGTCTTCGTTTTCAATCTCTGAATCTGCGAGTTAGGTCGCCAAACTCTTCGATTCGTCTGTCTCTTAGGAACGGCCAGATTCGGCGAACATTCTCGCTTCTCTCCATATCGATGTCGACGATGATGCTCTCCTCTTTGTCTGTAGGTCCTTCATAAAGAAGTTCACCCTGTGGGCCTGCGACGAAGCTGCTGCCCCAAAACTGTATTCCGCCAGTCACACCTGATGGATCAGCTTCGTAGCCGACACGGTTGACTGTCACCACAGGTAGTCCGTTGGCAACTGCGTGTCCGCGCTGCACCGTCATCCATGCTCCACGCTGACGAGCCTTCTCGTCGTCGGTGTCAGTGCTCTCCCAACCGATAGCGGTAGGGTAGATGAGCATGTCAGCTCCGGCAAGAGCCATAAGTCTTGCTCCTTCTGGGTACCACTGGTCCCAACAAACCATAAGGCCAAGTTTGCCAAGGGAAGTCTGGATTGGGTGGAATCCCAAGTCGCCAGGAGTGAAATAGAATTTCTCGTAGTATGCAGGATCGTCTGGAATATGCATCTTGCGATACTTGCCAGCGATTGTTCCGTCTTTCTCAAGCACAACAGCAGTGTTGTGGTAAAGTCCAGTGGCACGTTTCTCGAAAAGGGAGATCACGATCACCACGCCAAGACGTTTTGCCACAGCGGAAAAATAGTCGGTAGATTTGCCAGGGATAGACTCAGCCAAATCGAAGTTGTCAACGTCCTCCACCTGACAGAAATATAGAGAGTTGTGAAGCTCCGAAAGCACGATAAGCTGTGCTCCCTTCTTTGCCAACTCCTCAATCTTAGAAGTTAGTTTCGCGATATTCTGCTCTACATTTGCCGTATGGCTCTCTTGAATAATTCCGACCTTCATATTGTTGTTGTGTATAGTTTCTGCAAAGTTATGAAATTTGATGGAATAATGAGACGTTTATCCTCTAATCTTCTCATACGCTTCGTTGATCTTCGCCATCATCTCCTCACATTCCTGAATCCTACCGGCATTCTTTGGCAAATCAGGATGGTGCTCCAACGCAAGAGCATGATAGACTTTCTTGATCTCCTCTTCAGAAGCGGAATTATCCAAACCTAAGATGGCATAATATGGATTAAGGAATGCGACGGTACGCTCTCCCGTCGACGTGCTATCTTTACGCTCATCCTCAAACTCAGTGCGTAGTGGACCGTAGCGTCTTATGAAAAGATTGATATAGTTCTTGTTGAATTTGAAGTCTGCAAGTATCTGCATCAATAGTTTCCACTCGTCGTTGTGGATGCCATCTAACACGATAGCCAATTTGAAGAGCAAGTCTACGAATGATTTTTTCTCCTTCAAGTCCATTGCTATTGCATGTTCCCCGTAGAATTTCAAATCTTCCTCAGTGTACTCTTTTTCAAAGACATATTTTTTGATAGTGGCGTCGTCGAATCCAAATAAACCCTTCAACAAATCTTCCTGGCTATAGCTCGCATTGGGGTTTAGCCTGCATACTTGCTGGATTATGGAGAAATATGTCAAGTGATTTTTTACTTTTCTGAATTCATCGTAAATTTTGTTGCATTCGTCTTCGCTCAAGTTTGTTTTTTCAAGTAGTATTCTTTTTTTGGCAATTTTCTCCTTTCTATCTTTGAACTCACATATTATATATAAAATGAATAAGGATATCAAGCTAACAATGCCAGCAAGAATGCCGAAGAAGCTGGGAAAACCAAAAATCTCACATATCCCCATAACAAAAAAACAAACAATAATTGAAAAGTATAAGGATACAAAAAGGAAGAATATGCTGAGACCTAATTTGTCCAAGCATCCATCAAAATCCGTACAATGACGCAATTCCTTGTATTCTTCTATAAAATCTTTTTCTGATATATTCATGTTAGTTAATAGATTGTTTTGGGTAATTATATACGAGTTGTCCAAACACGCTTTTTCTTTATACGCTCGCCCTACGGGCTTGCGTTGGGAGGGGGAGTTAGGGAGTTCCGCCCTTAACAATCCTCATATTGGACAACTGCTATATAATCTCCTTGTTTTATTTGTTAATAGACAACCATCATTTTTGTATTCTAATTTTATAAGTCTTTCAGCATAAATGCCATATACATTGGAATTGTCAGCAGATTGTCTTTTCTTCCGATATTGTAATCTCCAAGTTTTATGGCACTATTTACATGATATTTTTCCGGATTTCCCAAAACTGTTCGTAAGGACTTTGCGTTTCCTGTTCGTGCCTTACATTCCACAGGGACACATTTGCCTTTATATCTCATTAAAAAATCTAATTCAATACCTCCATCTTTGTGATAATAGTAAAGTTTGCGTCCCATCTTGCCAAAGATATCCGCTACAAGGTTTTCAAAAATGGCACCTTTGTAGCTTAGAAGATTCCCATCTAAAATACTTGATTGTGTTCCATCTTCGAGCATTGATATAAGCAACCCAATATCAGCCATATAAATTTTGAATTCACTTTGAATTTTGTTTCCATCCAAAGGAAGTTCTGTATTTTCTGTATTGTAACATCTTCGTATAATACCAGCGTCTTCAATCCATTGTATACTTCCTTCATAATCACGAGAACGACCATTTGGTCGCACTACTGAATAAGTGAATTTTTTATACTCTCGAGCCAACTGTGCAGGAATTGATTCAAAGCATTCTCGAATTTTAGATTTGTCGGAAGACAATGCGTATTTCACCATGTCTGATTTGTACTCATCGACTATTCTTCGTTGGATTGAAAGGACTTTTCCTATTTGTTTGCTTTGTAAAAATGTCGTTACAACTTCAGGCATACCTCCTATCACTACATACTCATTCAAAAGCTCTCGGAATCGATCATGCAATGCTTCTTCTACAGGAGTTTCTTCATTCAAACATTTTGACAGGTAGTCTAAATGTATCTGTTGTATTCCATTTGCCCATAGCCACTCTTCAAAATCCATTGGATACATGTTGACAATATTTTCAAAACCAACAGGAATAGAGGCTTTTTCTTCTTCTATCTTTTCTTCTCGGGTTTTATATCCATTTACTCCAAGCAAAGATCCTGTGCACATTACTTCATATCGTCCATCCAGATGGAAATATTTAAGAGATCCTCTTGCTGAAGGACAATCTTGGATTTCGTCAAAAATGAAACATGTTTTCCCTGGTTCTATTTTTTGATTAGGCATAACTGCAGAAATGCGCATGACAATAGAGTCCACTTCAAGGTTTGGAGTAAAGAATTTTTTGAAGTCTGGGTGTTCCCTAAAGTCTAAGTAGACTACATTGTCAAAGTGTTGTTTGGCAAACGCCACAACACTGCTGGTCTTTCCACACTGTCGAACTCCTTTTACAACTATAGGTTTATGGGAACTGTCTGACAACCAGGATTCAAGTTCACCTTCAATTTTCCTCTTGAACATATTTACACGTTTTCATATTGACTTTTGCACAAACACAACACGTTTTCATACCGACTTTTGTGCAAGTGTCGCACGTTTTCATACCGACTTTCGTGCAAAGATGTGTTTTTTTCTTCAAATATGGAATATTTTTGCAGTATATTTAATCTTTATCCTCTAATCTTCTCGTACGCTTCGTTGATCTTCGCCATCATCTCCTCACATTCCTGAATTCTACCGGCATTCTTCGGTAAATCAGGATGGTGTTCCAGAGCAAGAGCATGATAGGCTTTCTTGATCTCCTCTTCAGAAGCGGAATTATCCAAACCTAAAACGGCATAATATGGATTAAGGTATGCGACGGTACGCTCTCCCGTCGACGTGCTATCTTTACGCTCATCCTCAAACTCAGTGCGTAGTGGGCCATAGCGTCTTATGAAAAGATTGATATAGTTCTTGTTGAATTTGAAGTCTGCGACTATCTGCATCAAGAGTTTCCACTCGTCGTTGTGGATGCCATCTTGCACGATTGCCAATTTGAAGAGCCTGTCTATGAATGTTTTCCTTATTGGTAAATCTTTGGATAATAAACGTGTGGTGTAAAACTCAATATCGCTATTTGAATATTCATTATCAAAGACGTATTCTTTCACGATAGAATCGTCCATTTCATACCAATCTTTTATCAATATGGTTTGATTATATTGGGCAGACGGATTCATCTTACAAACTTGTTGAATCCAGGGCATATATATGACTTTATTATTTATGAATTTGTAGTGCTTATAAGCTGTGATTTCATTCATCCCAAATTTTTTCTGAAATGCCTTTCTTTCATGAAGTAAATTTGGTATTGTTAACTCATTATAAAATATTTTGATATCATCCCATAAAGTAGGGATTGTCTTAGTAGCTAGTTTCCCAAAAGGCCAAACCGAAATCGAAAGAATGATAGATAAAATAATTAGGTCTGAGAAAAAGCTGATGATAGCCCCAAAGGCTAAAACTATGGGAAGTGATATGAAGAAAATTTTAGCAAATAATAAAAGAAATATTAATATAAGGGTTAAGGGATCTACAATTATGCCTAGAATATACATAAAACCGTCAGCCTTTTCTTCGTATTCCTCTATGAATTCTCTATCTGACGAATTATTGACACTCATTTACCTGAAACTTGAAACCTGAAACTTGAAACCTACTCCCTGATCAGAGTGAAATGACCGACATACACTTTGTCGATGACATCAACATTCAATTCATACCAGTAGTCGGAAGATGGCATAGGTTTGCCATTATACGTTCCGTCCCAACCTTCTGAATCTTCTGATGTGAGTGTAGCCAATTTCTTTCCCCAACGGTCGAAGATATTCATTGTGGTTCCTGGATAGACTATTACAGCATCAGGTATTCTGAATGTGGAGTTCTCTCCGTCAGAACCAGGCACGAAGTAACTCTGTAATTCAAAAGGAGGAGTAATGACGGTGAACGAGGTGTCTGTCTTGCAACCTGCTATGTCGATGATGCTCAACGTATGTTTGCCAAACCCTACATGCTTCTTCACATTGTCTGCCACATCGTTTGCAGCGTCTTTGCCGTCGACAATGAACTGATAATCTCCGTCGCTCTCCATATTGATAACCACGTCGTCAAGACCGATAGAATCAATGGATGCCAATTTAGGTGTGGCACCGACCATCAAGGTGAAATCTTTTTCAAGCACACATTTGCCACGGTAGGCAGTCACGGTATATATGTTCTCCACTCCGTTTGGCACGACGGTGATGACTGGAGAAGTTGAGTTGTCGTGCTCCCACTCGTATCTCTCTGCCTCCAGACTGCTGGCGTCTATCTCTGTGCTGTCTCCCTCACACATGATGCTTCCGGCTTGGATATTGCCGTTCATCTGTGGCTGCACACTGACGTTGATGGTCTTTGTCTGCGATGGGCAATCTCCGTTTCTGATTATGACGTTGTAGCTTTTTGTGGTGTATGGCTTTAGTGTGGCTGACGCTCCTGAATTGGATAGACTCATGTCGTTTCCTGTTGCCCAGGCGAAAGATGCTTTGTCGCTGTTTGGCGAAACGACTATGTTTACTTCCACTTCGTCTCCTTGGCAGATTGTGTCGGCAGATTGCTCAATGGCCACTGTCAACGGAGAATAGATATCTGGTTGAGTGGCGGAGACAATTCCGTCGGCAGGACAACCGTCGCAGACAAGCTCGTATGTGTAATTGCCGATATTGTTTGCTGAGACATTGTTGACTCTCAATGCTTTAGTCTCTTTGGCTATTTCTGTGCCGTCTTTCTTCCATACTACGCTACATCCATCCACATTGCTTATCTCTGCGGCGATATATCCGTCGTAGCAGCTGCTCCACTTGGTTGTCTTAACCTCAGGTTGGATGTTTATAATTGTCACATCAAAAGTGAATGATGTCTCACAATCGTTTGAGTAGACGACGGTGTAGGTGCCGGCTCCCTCAACATCAAATTTTGCGACGTCGACAGCAAATGAGTATGTTCCTAATTTCTGACTGCCTTTCAAGACAGTGAAATCGGTTGATGTATGTTCGATTGTGGCCTCCACTGATATTTTGCCTCCGCAACTGACGAATTGGGTATTTTCCAGTTTGTTGAAATTGCGTGTTTTGCTTCCCTCTGTGAACTGGATTTTTCCTGCCACTTTGCCTGTGCCGACGGTGATTTCCCATGTGCCTGTGGTTTTGCAGACACCTGATGTCACGGTGTAACTAAGAGTCAAGTCGCTGTTGCTCATCTTCACGTCGACGGTAGGTGCTGAGGCGTTTGATATTGAATTAGGGTAGTCGCTATCCCATTGTATGCGGACAAACGAGGCTGTTGTGCCTTCAATCGTCACTTTTCCTTCACTATTTGGGCAGAGATGGTTGTCTCCATTTACCTTGATGCCGATAGAATCAGCGGTGACATTAACGGATGTCAGTTCGCTCCAACATTTCTCTCCGTTCACTATCTCATATCGTTTGACGTAGAGTGGGTGTGTGCCACTCTTGTTGAAACTTGCGGTTGAGGTTAACTCGCTTTTGTTTGCGTCAAACCATTGTAAATTGGCGTCCGAACTTAATTCCGACAGCATGACCTCAGTTTGGTTGTTGAGGCAGATGGCAGTCGTTGTTGTTGACGGAATTGTCGGCTGTCCGACAGTGATTTTTACCGGTATTATCGCACTCGTCAAGTTACGAGTTATCTCTGTCTGCTGGATATAGACTGTTTGGATTCCCACTTCAGAAGCGTCGAAAGCGTAGTCGAAATGTGTTTCGCCGGGAGCAAGAGTTGTGGCTCTGCTCATGCTGGCATTAGGGCTTACGCTTAAAGTATAGTTCGACTTGCTGTCGGAGTTGTTTTCAAGAGTGATGTTTGCGTCAAAACCGTCTGCCGCGTGGGGATCGTTGAGGCAGAGCGTGATGTCGTCCGCAGAGGGGGCTGGACATTGGAATAGATCCGCACTTATTGTCCAGTCTACTGATTGAGAGCAGACTCCGTCAGTCACAGTGGCTGTCAGCGTCACGTTGGATGCTCCCATTTTGATGTTTACCTCATTTTTGTCAGCATCGCCTACGATGGCATCAGAGACGTTGCAGCTCCAAACCACTTTGGCATTCTCGCTACCCTTTATAGCAAGTTCGGCTTTACCTGTCTGGCCTGGCAACAGTATTTTGTCACCGGATATTGCGACGTCGAGCGAGTCGGCATGAATAACGACTGTTGTTGCTTGGCTCAGACATTGTTTTCCGTTGACAAGCTCAAACTGTTGAGCGTTGAGAGATATATCACCACGTATTTCGGTTGAGATGATACCAGAGATGATATCATCTTTCGAGTCTTTCCAAATTATATTTTCTTGGTTTCCAACAGATAATGGAAGCGTCTTGATTGTGTTGGCACAGATGTTGACATCTTTTATAACGGGTGCTTCTGGCTGTTTCACTACCACATCAAATGGTACCACCTCGCTATACTCTTTGCTTGAGACCTGTTGTTGGCGGACGTAATAGGTTGTTGTGCCTGCAGTTGAGGCATCGAAGGCGTAATCGAAATGGGTTGCTCCTGCGGTTAACGCAGTAGCGTCGCTCATATCTGGATTTTTGCTGAACTCAAGTATATAGTTGTTTGCCGACTCTGTTGGCTCGTCAGTCAAACCGATAATGGCGTCGAATCCGTCGGTCGCACGTGGATCATCCACGCAAAACTCCTTATTGTCCACCTTTGGTGTCGGCACCACATATCTGAGAAGATAAAGTGTGGCTGTTTTGTATGCCGCACCGCAACCGCAGTCTTTTGTCACTGTATACTGGTCGATAGTAGTTCCAAAAGTAGTTGGCACTGGTGGAATATACGAGTCGAAATTGGAGATTACGTTGCCAGACTTATCTTTCCATTTGAGATCGCAGTTGTTGGGATTATCCACAAGTTCAGTGCCAAAACTTGCCATAGCCTGTTCATAAATGCTTTTCGTGTAGGCTCCATTTGAAATGTCGGCGGATGTGTAGGTCACATACGACTGGTTGAGGTGGGGCGCACTGTTGCCCATTACGGGAAGAATAATCTCAATACCCATACTGTAGCAACTACCTTGTTTCACTTGCATTTTGTAGAGGTGGTTGCCTTCAGGCAATGCGCTAACACGAAGAAACTCAAGCATACCTATTGGATTGTCGTTGGCATCATACCAATGGTAGTTGCTCGACATGTGCTGCATGATGAAATTGTTGGCGGAGGCAGGCATGTTTCCCGAGCAGTATGGCTCAATTTTTGGAGGAGTGACGTCGTTAACGTGAATGGCGTCGAATGTGATCTCCTCGGTCCAGCTGCCGGCACTTCCGTCGGCTGGAGTGATCTTCACGTAATAGGTCTGCGACTGAGTCTTTTGATTGCCAGGGTTGATCTCAGATCTCTCTACGGTGAAGTTGATGTCGCTTGGAGCCTCATTTGTGTAGGTTGCGACAGCTTTGGAAGAGTTGCCTACGTCTGACGCGCTTGTGTATATCTCGACATTGATATTGCCGATATTTTCGGAATCCATATTGGTGGCCACAATACGGAGGTCTCCTGTGTTATGCTGGTCGCAGAGATAGTAATTGCCGGTTTTGTCACGGTTGGAATTGCTGTATACATTGAATATGGGCTCAGCCAGCGTAGTGGTTACGCCGGCTAACATTGCCATAGAAAGAATGTATTTTGCTAATTCCAAGTTGAATTTCATTTAGTTACTTGATTGGAGAGATAGACTCTACAATAAAATAAACTTCTTCTTTGCCGAATGCCAAAGGATTGGCGTAAGACTTAGTTTTGCCGATGATTGTTAGCTTTGAGCCTTTTGCAAGAGATTCGACTTCTGCCTTTCTCGACTCCTCAATCAAGAAAACCTCTCCGTACACTTCACCGTTGAGAGTGCTCAACTCGCTCTCTTTGCCTCCAATACGAGTGCACTGGAAGATGCAGTAGCCCTCTTTCATGAATGGTGGAATACGGTAGAATTTAGGCAATCCGAGTTGGTAAAACTCCGCGTCGATCTGCACGGGCTTCTCTGCGAAATTTTTAGCGTACACTGGATTCATCACTCTTGTGAATGATTCAGTCGCAACTTCTGCATGTGCTGCCAATCCCGCAAGTAAGATGGCGAATATTGTAGTCAGTCTTTTCATACTATCCCTATTATTTATGTTATTAATGCGTTTGAGAGACGCACGTCCGTGCGTTATGTGCGTAAAAATACTAAAAATCAACTAATCAGCGTTATTCTTTGATGAATTTTGTGTGATATTTGCCTTTGTTGGTTGAGATTTCCAATGAATATATGCCGTTTGGCAACCCTTTTATGTCTAATCCGTGAATGTTGGATTCCATCTTTCCCACCGAATTGAATATCTTGATCTCTTTGATCTCATCCGGACATTTGATATGGATTTGATCTTTTGCAGGATTAGGGTAGACGGTGATATAGTTGTCGTCATCAGTATCGCCGTTTGGGATATTTTTGACTCCCGATCCGTTCGCATCCCTCACCACTGCGTTTATGAGCAGGCTTCCAACGTCGTTGCCAAAGGGATGGGTTTCAAAAGACTCCCAGTCTCCGTTCTGTTTGAAATATGCAGTGTGGTTATCCGATGAGGCTGTAAGCAGTGCGAATTTTACATCCTTATAGTCGGTGTAGAATGAGACGAAGAAGGTATTGCCCACTGTCACCACAGAATCCAATCTGATGTAGTTCTCTTTGTACGACCAGTTGGTGACGTTGCTGGAGATTGCTCCAATCCTTGTAAATTCATTTGCTGTTATTTTCACAACAGACTCGTAAACAATGGTTTCCGGTTTGTTGTCTCCAGTGTAGATTCTTAAATATACTGGTTTGTTGGCGTCGTATGTTCCTAATATTGGAGAGAAGGAGACACCGTGAATCTCCGTTGATGAATAGTCTGATGTGAATTTTTCGGCAAACTCTTCAATTCCAATACTGTTGGTGCCGGATGCGTAACCATATCCATCTTTGTATGTCTCTGTTACTTCAGAAAATTTATCATAGTTTTTTAATGAATAGCAACGTCGCTCGTATGAATCTTTGCCATTCAACCTCATTATTCCGGTCGACAACGGATCGAGCACAGACGAAAGTTTGGATGGTTGAGAAGTGTAGTCATCCCACACGTTGTTGAGACGCCAGAATTTGTCGCCACCCCTTTTGTTGCATTGAGATGCCCCTCCAGACAATGCTCCGATAATCAATCCGTTGTTATCGTAAAGTGGAGCTCCAGACGAACCTCGTTCTGTGATACCTATGGCCCATGAGTCGACAAGCCAATGATTGTTAGGCTCCAAGCCGTTGATGTTATAGGAGTAGTCGTAAGGATTGTTGTCGCTGATGCTTATTTTCATCAAATTGCCGTTAGGGTGATGAATGCATGTTGCCGGACCACGTGGAGCCAACTCGATATTCCAACCGCTTTCGTATGTCATATAGTCGACGGGAGGACGCTTCGATAGTTTAAGCAAAAGCATATCTTTGCTTGGATGTGAACTTGCGACGTCGCTTCCGGAAACGGATTTTTCGTAGCTTCCTATAATACTTGTCTCGCATACTGAAGAGCTGTAGCCAAAGTAGAAGATTGATTTGTTGGCTAACTTGGAGTCGAACTCATCCATGTTGTTTCTCAGACAATGGGCGGACGTGAGCACGTATGCTTCGGAGGCTTCGTCATTGTCGTAGGTCGCGACAAGTGAACCGCTGCAGTATAGCATTCCGTTGATAATGATGAGACATGCAGCCCTACTCTGATTCTCTACACCGTAGTTCTGGCAGACCACATCAGTCTCGCAGTCTGATGCTGAGCCGTGTTTAGGCAGTAGACGCAATTCCTCGAATCCGACGTTGACAGATTCTATTATGGCAGAGAATGAGTCAGCGTTAGAAATCGGCACCTCACACTGAATCATGACACTGTCGCCAGACACCGGCGTCGTCGCAAACACATTTCCCGAAAATGATTCGTTGGTGTAGGCTCCGTAGATTTCCCCACCGTCGGGACGGGAAAGAAACATTTTCGCTTTAGAAGGAAGCGTGATTGGATTGAAAACCAGATTTATAGATTTCGCATAGTCGCTATGGATAAGCAGACGGTAGATAATCTTATCTTCAAGGATTGACGCTGCAGCCTCTTTAGCGACGTCGATATTCACTTCGTTGGGGTAGGCAAACTGGTTGGCTTCAATCTCCATTGTTGTGTCGGGAGAGATGAAGATAGAAGGAACAGACACCGACGACCTTGTCTGCAAAGTGGAGGAAGGCAAACCACCGAAACTGATTTGTGCGTGGGATTGCAAGCTTAACGTCGCAATTATTATGGAAAATATGAAAAGTAATCTATTCACAATTAATTTGTTTGTTGCAAAGATAATTTGAAATAATGGAATTGTCACACATAATTATGAATTATGGATTATGCATTATTAATTGAATTTGCTAATTTTGCGAAAATTTAAGGACATCCTATATGAATGAACGAAATTTTTTCAACGATCCGTCTATTGCGGTGACACGAAATTTGTTAATAATCAACATTTTGATTGCTCTTGCTGCGACTGTTTCTCACAAGGTGCAACCAAGTTTTGATTGGTATTCTTATTTTTCTCTACACTATTTCGAAAGTTCGGCATTCCATCCGGCACAGCTCTTCACATACATGTTCCTACATTCGTTGGATTGGACACACGTCATATTCAACATGTTCACACTATTTATGTTCGGACCGATGTTGGAGCGAGTGATGGGTTCAAAGAAGTTCATTATTTTCTACTCATTCTGTGGCGTTGGGGCTGCGATTGTGCAAGAATTAGCTTGGATGTATGATTTCTGGCCTATGCTCAAGCAACTGGAGGTCATTACGGGAGAGATTGCGGAGAGAGCCGCAGACGGCACTCTTCAGACATCGTCGTATATAGTCGACCATATAGAGATGCGTTCTATGGAGCAATGGAAAGAGTATTCCGACTCTATTTTGTGCCGTCCTACAACAGTCGGAGCTTCCGGTGCGGTGTATGGTATATTGTTGGCTTTCGGAATGATTTTCCCAAACATACCATTGTTTATAATGTTTATTCCAATTCCTGTAAAGGCTAAATATGTTGTGATTGGCTACGCATTATTGGAAGTGTACCTTGAGTTCCGCGGATTGGACGCAGGAGTTGCCCATTTGGCTCACATTGGAGGAATGCTATTTGGCTTTATCTTGATCGCTTATTGGAAGAAAAAAGGAGAGATAAGCAACGGAGGATTGATGTAATTAAGGCAAAGTGGAGACCGGGATTTTCGACGAAATAAAAGAGATGCTCCGACGTGGAGATTCGCTCACATGGTTGATGGCCATCAACTGTGTTGTGTTTGTCGCCGTCTGTGTGCTATCCACCATAGCCATTTTTGCACCAGTGGGTATGAAATGGTTTTATGAATGGTTTTGCATCTCTTCGTCAGCTTGGCATGTGTTGACTCATCCTTGGCAGATAGTCACTTATGCATTCATCCATACAGATTTCATCCATTTTATAATTAATATTTTGCTGCTTGCAATGGCAGGCAAATTATTTAAGGAATTTTTTTCAACGCGTGATCTGTTGGGCCTGTATCTGTTGGCGGCAATAACAGGAGGGCTATTTTTTATAGCCTCATTTGCGGTGGAGAATGCAGGGGTTGAGGCGAAAGGAGTGCTTTGCGGATGTTCTGCTTCGGTCATGGCGTTGATTATGGCACCTGCTGTCTATGCTCCAAATTATGAGATCTACCTGACTTTGATAGGAAGAGTCAAGCTGAAGTGGATTGCTGTGGTGTATGTGGTGATCTCGTTGTTGAACATGCTCGGAGCTAATTGGGCGGGGCAGTTTGCCCATATAGGAGGGATCGTTACAGGAGCCTTGTTTGCGTGGCTTCTAAAAAATAAAAGAATAAATATCACAACGTGGATTTGGAACATTGCCGACAAATTTTCAAGGAAGAAACAATCAAAGTTTAAGGTCGCCTACCAGAATCCTGATTTCCGAATCAAGACGGAGAAGGAATTGCTTGATGATATTTTGGATAAGATAAAAATCAGTGGATATGACTCTTTATCAGCTACGGAGAGAGATTTTTTGCGTAATATGGGAGAAAACTAAAAGGTTGTTCTCCACGTTAAAAGGCGTGGTGCTTCTTGTGCCGACGTTGCTCGTTCTCCTTGCTATGCTCGGAGCTTGGGCATGTAGGTTTGTTGCTCCTTCTGACTTCATGCCTATCGCCTACGTCGGATTGGCATTCCCTGTGATTCTTGTTGTATATATAATATGGGTTGTAGTGTTGCTTATCTTTGGGGCATGGCGACATCTGTTGCTTCTCCTTCCCACATTGATTTGCATTCCAATAATGCTTGACACTTTCCCAATAAATTTTTCCGAACCCCAAGTCGACGCGAATGCCAAGAAATTCAAACTCTTGACATATAATGTTGGGGCATTCCGATATGTCGATGATTCGGCGACTGGAGTGGCCGACTTGATAAAACTGGAGGATTTTGATATTGTCTGTCTCCAGGAGTATGTGACTCAAAGAGCTGAGAAAAACGAAGCGTTCAAGAAGGTGATTAAGAACTATCCGTATACTACGGTAGGCGACAAGGATTTGAATTTCAACAGCGTCGTCATATTCTCAAAGTATAAGATTGTCAAAAGTAGAATGGCAAGTATGGGAAATGGCAGTAACAAAGCTATTTATTCGGATATTGTCATTGGAAACGATACGATACGTGTGATCAACGCGCATTTGGCGAGCAACCATATCACAACTGTGGACAAGCAGGAGATAGACAGTCTGCGTCATGGTCAGAAGGTAGATAAAGTGAAGGAAAAAATGCATACGCTTGACAAGAAAGTCTCCAATAATTATATTATTCGTGAGCAGATGGCGAATGAAATTGACAGTGTGATTTCGATTACCAAGAACAAGGTGATTGTTTGTGGAGACTTCAACGATGTGCCTGTCTCTTATGTTTACAATAAGATAAAAGGTGAGAGGTTGAGTGTGGCAAATGAGGAATTAGGATGGGGGTACAATTATACATTTCGTGAGGCACCGTTCTATTTCTGCATAGACCATGTCCTTTATGAAACTACTGGATTTGATTGTTTGAGGTATGAAAGACGAAAAGTGCCGTATTCTGACCATTATCCAAGCATAGTGCAATTTTCTGTCAAACAATAAGATAAGAAAAAAGTTTTAAAATTTATCGGATTTTGTTTGGTGAAGATGCGAATAAAGTATACTTTTGCATCGCAATTCAAAAATGAGAGTTGCTGAATGGTGCCATAGC
>DCIP01000115.1 GCA_002317115.1 Candidatus Scybalocola fimicaballi | reverse complement strand
TGTGTGAGATGCTTTCTGAAAGTGGAATGCTCGCAGCCAGCGGAGGTTTGGAAGTGGCGAGCGACAGATTGCTCAAACTGATGCGTAAGGGAGTTACAATCGAGCAGACAACGTTGGCTTGCAAACATTTGACCGACGCGGGAATCATGGTCCACACCTATCTTATGTATGGCTTCCCGACAGAGACATTCCAGGAGTGTATTGACGCGCTTGAGGTGGTGCGTCAGCTCTTTGCCAACGGTTTGGTGCAGTCAGCGTTCTGGCATCGTTATGCTATGACGGTGCACAGCCCAAGCGGACAGAATCCTAAAGAGTTTGGAGTGAGCAAGGCCAAGTGTGCTTGCAACTCATTCTGCAATAATGAAATTCCATTTGAGGAAGAGATCGACTACGATAGCGAAAAGATGGGAGAGGGGCTACGTTTCGCTACCTACAATTATATGCATGGCGTCGGATTAGATTTTCCGTTGAGCAGATGGTTTAAGATGAAGATACCTCGCACCACAGTACCGTCGAATCTGATTGAAAAAATCATCAGGAATGATGGTCGTTGATGAGAATTTTTGCCTGTTTTGACAGACAAAATACACTTTAATGTCTTAAAAATTTGCAAATCCAAAATAAAGCATTACTTTTGCACCCGGTTTTCAAGACCGATGGTTCGCTAGCTCAGCTGGTAGAGCACATCCCTTTTAAGGATGGGGTCTTGGGTTCGAGCCCCAAGCGAGCCACGAAGATGAAAAATCATTAAAATTAGACAAGGCGGTTGAATATCAACTGCCTTTTTTTTAATTTTGTACTGTTTAGTTGACGATGAGGCTGGTGAAATACATTTATTAAACGTATAAACAATTTAGAATGGAAAGAAAATCATTAATGCATCAAGAAATCATTTCCAAGAAATGGCTTAGTGCGAAGAATTATTTGTTGGCTTTGGCCATGTTGTTAGGAGGGCAAGGAAACTCATTTGCCCAATCTCCAGATTTGGAAGATTACAATTGTAAATTATTTCCTGCTGGAACCTTTTTTGGGGGAGCGTATGCCGATACCACTGGAATAAAGAATCCAGACGACATAGCTGCATTTTTTGCAGAGTATGGAATTAATTTTGAGATTGGAACCCTTTCCAATTATCAGATGGGAGTGTCTCTTGACGAATATTTTGACAGTGTCCCAGATTTTGGTAATACCCTAAAGTCTAATTACTTGTTTTACGATATTCCCGACGGCTCTATTTATTCTTTAGGATTTCCTGCTAAAGCTTTCAGCGGAAAAACGTATAGGTATAAAATGCGTGTCTATGTCCAGGCGAAGAAAGACTGTGCGTCTTCTGTTTCGGCAGCGTTGGCAAATGCAAAAGTTAGGATGAAAACGCAACATGGTTCACAAGACTCTGACTCTTTTGAGGTTATGGCGTATGATTTGCAAGGTAACGCATTGAAGGGTTCTGACAATGAGGTGGTTGATGGTAAAATCAAACCTGTCGTCATTAAGAGTCCGAATACAGGTTTTTCTTTGTCGCAGGTGTTGAATATAGACAGTGTCATGCCATCTGACATTATATGCTTGGACGTTTGCAGTTATGGTGTTTTCCCAGAAACAGCAATTGGTTTAGAGAATTTTAAGTTGACTTATGAGTTGGAGCAGTTTGAATGCTCTAAAGTTGCGGTGGAATATTTGTATACTGATTATGAAACCTATTGTATTTCTTCGACAACAGCATGTAAGGGTGATTCTGTCAAAGTCCATGCAGCTGGATTCCCTAGAAATTCGACGTACAAGTGGTACAAGCAGAATGGAGCAGACTGGGAACTATTGGAGAATGTAAGCGGAACAGGTGATGAATATGCAAAAGCCACTATTTATGTTGATTATGTTGGGGCTGTTCGTTATAAGGTTGCGGTAAGCAATAATAGTTATTTTGCTTCGACACGAGAGCTTGAATTCAATATATATGGAGAAGATTGTCATTCTTTTAGTTTCGATTGTGGATCATTGGCTGATTTAGATATTGTTGCGGAATGTGGCAAAAATTCGGTTACTTTTGATGAAATTTATATAGGTCTTCCTGTTTGGAATGATGCAACAATTCCTAATGGTGTTTCGGTCTACGGAGTCAGATCTGATGGAAGAAAATTGGAGGAAGAATATTTTGTTGGTACGACGGAGATCGCTTGGAATTTCAGTATTGATAATATAGATACAATAGTTTGCTATCAAAAGATCAACGTGGTGGCCCCAAAATGTCCTATTGATGTGGTGTATGTTAGTGTTGTCGCTTCTGACAGTACATTAGGTACAACTACAGGTTCCAATACTTATGCTGTGGGTGACACTGCTGTTATTGAGGCGATTCCAAATAAGAATGCGATATTCAAGATGTGGAGCGACGGTGACACGTTAAGCAGACGAACAATAGTTTGCGACAGCGAAAAGGTTTACATCGCTATCTTTGAGAAGAAGATCGCTACTGATGTTGATATGGTCGACGCTGCAGATGTTGATCCTATTGTTAATGTCTATTCCGTCGACGGTGCATTGTTGAAGAAGAATGTTAAGCTTTCTGAGGCTTTGGCGACACTTAAACGAGGATACTATATCATCAATAATAAGAAAGTCTATATTTCGAAATAACTTTTAATAACATAAATAATTATTTATCATGCGAAACCATTACTCTTTTATTTCCACGTCGACTTTGACGAAGGGAATTGTAGCTTGTTCCGTTTTGGTAGGAAGCATGTTTGGGGCTCAGGCTTCCGACATCTTCAACCCTACTTATGATGGAATTTTTATTCCTTTTACTGGAGAGTACATCAAAGGAACAAACTTCAACCCAACAGACACGGTAACTGGAGATTTGAGTCTTGATGTAAAAAGCACGTTTGCAAACGATTCTATTTTATTCTCAAAGGGAAATGTCGCTTATGAAATTAGTGACATTAAGGGTGCTTTTGGTGACTATATCCCAGCTAGTGATTTGAAGGCCATGGAGAGATATGAAGATACGTATTACAACTACTTCATGACTATGGCCAATCCTAATGGCAGTATAGTGCAATATAAGCTTCCTGCTACTAAGTATGCTGGCTATAACTATGGATGCTTTATGAAGGCTTATATCCAGCCGACGTGTGATTTGGATGCAGACGCATCTATACGAGTCAAGACAATGCATGGTATAGTTGATGTAGATTGGATGGATGCTGTTTTGATTGACGATGTGACTGGAGACACATTGGGAAAGATCAATGATGTGAAGTCGCTGACTGATCTTACGGAGATTAAGTTCAGCAGTTTGACTGATGTCTCGAATTTGCCTAAAACAGGAGACTCCTTCCACGTGTTGCGTTTAGAGGCTAATTATGAAGGATTGTTGCCTGCCGATAATAATGGCATGAAATATTATTTGGTCAGCGTAGACTTCTTTCGTATGAATTGCTCGAATGTCGCTATTGATTATATGTCAATTGACCCATATAAGGCATTTATTTCTCCAAGAACTGTATGTAAGGGCGACACCACAACTGTTTATGCAGGAGGTTTCCCTCTAAAGTGCACTTATACTTGGTATGAGAAGAGTGGGGATGACTGGGAAGAGTTGCCATTTGTTCCAGGACCAGACGGAGTCAATCGTTCTCAACCAATTCCAGTAGATTTTATTGGAGAAAGAGATTACAAGGTTGTGATCTTTGTAGATTCTTCAATTGTGTTTAACAGTATCGACTTCAAGGTGATAGGAGAAGATTGTCCTAACTCTTCAGTGGTGGTTTGTGATACGCTTGTTTCAAAAATAATGTATGGCTTGGTTGGTGACAAAAATTCAGCTACTGCAGAGGAACTTGGATTGAAGACTCCTTCATTTGTATATAAAGATGGTACATTAATAGAAGGTGTTGGTCAAAGAGATGACAATAAGGATGTATGGAATGATGACTATAATGTTGGATCACACTATGTGGTGTGGAATTTTGTAGTGCCTGGCGTTACTGAGGAAAATTGTCCACAATTGATTGTTGTAGAGAAGAAGATTGCTACTGATGTTGATATGGTCGACGCTGCTGATGTTGATTCTATCGTTAATGTTTATTCCGTCGACGGTGCTTTGTTGAAGAAGAATGTTAAACTTTCTGAGGCTTTGATGACACTTAAGCGAGGATACTACATCATCAATAATAAGAAAGTCTATATTTCTAAATAAACAATTGGAGAATATATAGCCGGATTGTTAAGGACAACTCGTATATAATTACCATAAAATAAAAAAGAGAGTTCACAACCTATGTGTGGACTCTCTTTTTGTATGAATATATGCTCTTTAAGATAAATGAGAAATCTGCTTTATGTTTGATAATATGATTCCGCATTTTTTTGTTCGGAATACTTGCAAATTTGAAAATCGTGGAGTAGCTTTGTGTAAGACGATTGGGAAATAATCGTTTTACAGAAGTGTAGCAAAAAGGATATTAATTACGGGTTGAAAATGATATGCAGTAATTGCCTCCCGTAGAAAAAATGATTAGATATGACTTAAGTCGGCTTACTGTTTAAGCCGCGGTCGTATAAATAAAACGTCTAAAATAACGAGCATTCTAGACCTAAAAGCTAATATTATAAATCAAAATTTAGATATGAATGGGGATTGTATGATTCTCTAAGGATTGTGTTTTCGTAACCGTCCTGGTCATGTCTGGTAGATTTTGGTTTAATCAACATAAACACAGAATCATAATATTAATCCATAATAAAATCCAAAAAGGAGGCTGCTAAGTGATTAGCGGCCTCCTTGCTTTTTGTATATACGTCTTTTTTATTTCATATAAAGAGGTAAAGACGCGGTCACTGCGTCTTTACGCCATTCTGCTCTTGTAGTCAGCGTAAGTGTATTTTCTTAGCAACTCCAACTCTCCGTTCATTTTGCGAAGTGCAATCGACGGGTGTGTGATTCCGTTGAACATTGTTGTCTTCACTGTTGTGTAGTGGTTCATATCCATGAAGATGATCTTTTCGCCGACCTGTAGTTCATGGTCGAAAGTCCAATCTGAATAGAAATCTCCGCTTAAGCAACTGTTGCCTCCCATTCTGTAGACGTATGGTGTGCTTCTGTCCTCCACCTCACCCAAGATGGCTGGTTTGTATGGCATCTCAAGGCAGTCTGGCATGTGGCATGCAAACGACACATCCAAGATGGCTGTCTTCACTCCGTGATTCTCCACGATATCCTGCACCTCAGCCACAAGTTCACCTGTCTGCCAAGCAAACGCACTTCCTGGCTCAAGGATGATATGCAAGTGTGGATGACGGCTCTTGAATGCCTTCAACACTGAGATTAGATGCTCTGTGTCGTAGTCGGCACGTGTCATAAGATGGCCGCCTCCCATGTTGAGCCACTTGATCTTTGGAAGGAATTCTCCGAATTTTTCCTCAATGATTTTCAATGTCTTCTCAAGTTCATACGATGTGCTTTCGCATAGTGTATGACAGTGGAATCCGTCGATGCCGGTAAGGTCGGCTTTCTTTAGATTGTCGAGCGTCACTCCAAGACGGCTGCCTGGTGCGCATGGATTGTAAAGGTCTGTCTCTACAGCCGAATACTCAGGATTGATACGCACACCAGCCGAGATCTTTCTGCCGTCGACAACAAGGCGATTCTTATATTTCTCAAACTGAGAGATGCTGTTGAATGTGATGTGCGACGAGCATTTTGCAATCTCATCAAACTCTTTGTCTGTGTAGACGGGAGCATACGTGTGGGCAAGGTTTTTCATCTCGTCGACGGCAAGGCTCGCCTCTGAAAGTGAACTTGCGGTAGTGCAGCCGATATATTCACGCACGATTGGAAACACCTTCCACAACGCAAAGGCCTTGAACGCCATGATGATCTCCACGCCTGCACTTTCTGCAACCGATTTGATGAGGCTCAAGTTGGCACGCAAATGTTTCTCACTCACCACATAACATGGCGACTCGACATCTGTATAGTCTGCTTTATTGTAATTCTTTTCAATCATTCTATTTATGGTCTTTTTAGTTGAGACTTTATGAGTTATAATTTTTCAATCTCTTCAAATTGAAGATTGGTAAGTTAATCCAGCATCTGGCATTTTCGTAGGAATCCCCCGACTTTCTGAATGTACTCTTCCTTATGGTCGAGATACGAACGTGCATGCTCCGAACCTTCTCCGTACCACAACTCCTTATAACCTTTTGTCTTGGCGTTGTATAGGGTGTCTGCCATGTAGGTTGGCACGAAGGTGTCGGCGTTTCCGTGGATGAAGAGCATCGGAATTGAACTGCTTTTCACTGCCTCCAATG
>DCIP01000004.1 GCA_002317115.1 Candidatus Scybalocola fimicaballi | reverse complement strand
TGCAGTTTATAGTCGGAACAGATGGCACAATATCTGATATTGAAGTAGTACGTGGAGTTCATCCTCTTCTTGATGAAGAAGCAATGAGAGTAGTTGGAAAAATGCCAAAATGGAAACCGGGTAAGCTTATGGATAAAACTGTACGCACAAAGTATAGTTTGCCTGTGTTTTTTAAGTTGTCGGAAGAGGAAATGAATAATAAGGTGGATGGTATGATTTCGCCAATAGTTTCTCCTGCATTAAAAAAATAAAGGCAATTATATACGAGTCGTCCAATATACGCTTATTTTTTATACGCTCGCCCTTTGGGCTCGCATTGGAGAGCGGGGTTAGGGCGTTCCGCCCTTAACAATCCTCCGAATATCTAAAAATAGTTAATTGTGAATAAAAAATATTGAGGCACAGTACAAAAGAATATAATTTATTGTATTTTTAGGAAATGTTATGTGTTGACTCACATGACTGCAATTTATAGTGAAGGTTTTTAATAAAAGGATATCCACAATTTAATATGAAGGTGATAAAGTTTTACATCTCTTTTTTGTTGCTGTTGCTTGGTTTTGCATCGTCGAATGCACAGGATAATCGCGCTTACGATGCATTGGCTAATGATTTCCCTGAACTAATGAAAAAATTCGGCGAAGAACTTAAAAATGAACACGCTGATTATGTCTTCGCTATTGATGTGTCTGGAACTATGAATAAATACGAAAAAATCGTTGTTCCTGCCCTAAAAAGCTTTTTCCGCTCTGTCCAAGATGGTGATTATGTATCAGTAATCAAGTTTGGTGGCGAGGCAAAGAATGAGCCTAACGGTTTTGGTACCGTCAACGCTGCTATGCGTCAGAGTCTTGTCAATTATGCCGACCGTGTGTATGACAAACCTGCGTCGGCAGAGGAGAGAAAGAAATTCACCGCCTACACTGACCTTCTAAATATGCTTGAATATTTGGAGAAGGATCTAACTCGTACTGGCAGAAACAATCTTAAATTCGTTTTTCTTATCACTGATTTCTTGAATGATCCCGTCGACGGGCATTCAAAGAAACTTCATTTGGACGACTATCGTGCGAGAATCGAGAAGGAGTTGGCTGGTAAGAATATCAAACTTGTGGCATTGGAGTTGCCGAAGTTGGGTAGTGGAGAGACAAGCACCGCTGATGTGATGAATGCATTCTCTATGTTTAAGCCGCAGACTATTCCAGTGTCGAATGAGCAGGCTTTGCAGAGCTGGTTTGATCAGATGAAGAATGATATCGCACTTGAGAAATTCAAACAGTTTTTGATTGGTAAGATGACTCAGGAGGCTGGCGCTTCCATCAATTCTGTCAGCTATGATATTGATGGTCACATGTCGATGACAATGTCGTGGGTGCCTAATGATGTGTTCGACGCGATTACTCTCGATTCTCTTTCCATCACTGATCACAGAATGCATCTGCATATAGTGATGGCTGATGAGGATGAGTGTGAGGATCATCCCGAATTGAAATTGCCTCATTTGATGAGCAGCGACGGAAGCGAGGAGACATTTGAGAATATTGCCCAGTTACGAGGAAACGACGAGGGTTTGTTCAATCCACACATGGATAAACCATTGGGTCGATTGTTCGCTCACATCTCTTTCAAAGTGCCATACGAGGCTGAGTTGATCAAACTTATGGGCAAGGACAACCAAACTATTGAGGCAAGCATACCGTTGCCACAGGACAATGTCTTTGTTCATCCGATGGCATTCAAGTGGTTCTGCATCATGTGGGCTTTGATCATACTTCATATTTTGTCTGTGATTTATTGTATCAAGCGTAATTGCAGTGATAAATATAAGCTTCGTGGCGAGTATACGCTTATGCAAGGTTCTAAGAAGATCTGCACAGAGGAGATCAACGGACGAGTAAGCAATCTTACAATTGATGTGGAGAGGGCAGAATGCAACGTCGTCTTCAAACAGAATAAATTTATAGGCAAACTATTCATTCCAATTTTGAATTTGAATACAGAGCCTAAATATGAGGTGACAGTCACTAATTCACAAGAGTATAGCTTGAATGGTGGTGATGATTACACTTCGGGAGGTTCATCTACTATCAAGTATTCTACTACAATTCCTTTGCAGATCAGAGATCCAAGAGGAGGCAAGGATATCAATTTGGATATAGACGGAAATGTATGAAAACGCTGACGTTAACGTCGATGTTGAATTAATTAACAAAGAAAAAAAATAATACAATATATGGCAAGAAAACATATTTTTATCGGCTGTGGAGGTGCAGGATCTAAGACTGTGGCTCTAATCAAGATGAAGGTGTACGAGAGCCTTCAGAACGTTTCTGGCAACCGTAGCAAGGTTGACGTGATGAACGACAACTATCGTTTCATGTTCATTGATACTGATGCCGGCGACATTGACAACCTTAATGAGAAATTCCGTACTAAGTATGAGAACGGACGTGTGAAGATGCTTTCCACTAATGAACTTATCAACCTTGGTACTCAGAATCCATACGTGATCTACCAGAAGGCTAAGGAGGCTCAGGATATCCAGATCAACAAGCGTATTATTGAGTCGTGCGACGACGAGGTGGCCATGCACATGGACAACCGCGCGTTGAAATTCGGTGCTGGTGCTTTCCGTTTGAAATCACGTACCGCATTCGCACGTCTTGCAGATCAGTTCTGTGAGAAATTGGTGAAGAATATTCAGGATTTGAATAAGATTGAGGATAACGCTGCTGAGAACAACACAGTTTGCTACTGGGTGGTATGTTCAAGCTTGGGTGGTACTGGTTCAGGTATCATCAACGATGTATTGTACTTCGTCAATATGATGCACAAGGCTACTATCGACGAGGCTGATCCAAAGGTTATCCTTACCATGTATATGCCACAGTGGTATATCGACCACAATGGCCGCAACGAGAAGTATCCGCGCAACGCATACGCTGTGATGTCGGAGTTGGAGGCTGAGATGCTATGGTCGAAGAAGCCAGAGACAGCTACTTTGTTTCACCGTCTTGCTTTAAACGATCGTTATTCACGTATCAACACATCTCTACCATACCGTCCATTTGAGGCGTTGATTCCGGTTGATTTCCAGACTGAGGCTGGCAACAACCTTGGTAATCTTGACAGCATGTATTCTAATACAGCTGAGCTTCTTTGCTATCTTCACGATGGTCCAGGTGCAAGAGGTTTTGAGTCGTTCATGGATAACACTCGCGACGGTGAGGTGGCTCCAGGTACTGAGAAAAATTTCTTGATGCCTATGGGTTACGTTGCGTTGAAGAAGCCAAGCGCTGATTTCGAGGATTATATGAAGAGCCGTATTCAGGCTGATTTGCTTGAGCACTGTATCTTAGGAAAGTCTGTCAATGACAAGGCAAACAAGGTTGACTTGAATAAGGTGGTTGAGGATTTGATTAAGGATACAGTCAATGCCTATGTCCTTAATCCTGATGGAGATAACAACTATTTCAGCGAGATTCGCAACCAGATGAACCAGGCAATCAAGACTAATTTCTCTGAGTCGCGCGCAGGTGTGATTGAGGGAGATAAGAGAGTTGACAAGTTCGACGCTGGTAAGATGAACTCAGCGGTAAAGAAGACAACTCAGAGTCTTGCCGACGTGATTGACGACCAAGATAACGTAGCATTGCAGAAGTCAACTCAGGATGCACTTGAGGAGAAGATTTGGGCTTGTGTCGAGGAGTTGGTCACTACAATCGGTTTGCAGAACACAATCGCTGCTGTTGAGCGTCTCGACGAGGAGTGCACATCTTTGTTCAACCACTACGACAAGGACAAGGATATGATTCAAGACTCAATCATCGCTGATTATGCGTCGTCGCTACAGACTAAGAGCGAGATGAACCGTCAGAATGCTAAATACGAGAAGTCATCAGGTAAGGAGAAGAGTGATCTTGACTCAGCGAGAGAGAAAGCAGAGGAGAGAACATTGCTTGAGGTGCTTCACGTCAATAATAATGCCGACGATATCGCCAACGTTTATAGCGTCTACAAGAGAGGCTTGGAGTTGAAGCGTGAGATCTTGATCGAAAACAAGATTTTCGAGCTTATCAAGTCGTTCTGCTACGGAGAAAACGGATTCTTGGATGTCGTTGCTCGTCATTTGAGAGCGTTGTCGGAGGCTGCTAAGACAGCATTGTTGAGCGAGAAGGGTCCAAAGCAGAGCTTCAAGAACCTTGCTGAGACATTCCGTGCAAAGAAGGAGGATATCACTTCCGTCTACTTGCCAAATATTTGCGACTTTGCTAATGGCGACGGTTGGAAGCGCGACAACTTATTCTCTGACTACTATGAGAAACTAATCACTCCAGATAAGGAGGCTGTTTCGGGCAACGTGCGTGTACCGACTGCCGAGGCTATGACTGATTTCTTCAACACAATGAAGAATCAGATCGAGGCTGATTTGAAGTCAGCTAACTATATTGTCGAGTCTCTTGATGAGAATGGCGAAGCTACACTTAAGTCTAAGTTCTTCATCAACACTGAGCGCAGCGCAGAGAAGACTATCGATGATATTCTAAATTTCGCTTACAAGGCATTCGGTCTGATGTGTCGCAGAAACTCAGCTGTCAACGGATGGTACGACAAGAAGTTGCCAGATTTGATCAACGAGCTTACTACAGATCAGCTTGATGAAGTTACAAAACGTCTTTCTCCAACATTGTTCTTCTCATATAATATAGGTCAGATGGACGGAATCCTTGAGCAGAGAGATTTCTGTGTGGCTGATAACAGAGACAATGCGAAGAAGGTGTTCAACTTCCAGGAGTCGAGCTCACAGAAGTTTATCGGCCACAGCAATTCAGAGTTGTTCTATATCATCACAGCCAAGACTGGTATGAACTTCGAGTATTACCGTACATATCATAATATCAAGTCGGAGTACGACAGATGCGATAAGAAGGAGTACTACCATTTCCACCAGGCGTTTGCAAGAACAGAGGGCAATGTGGATGAGATCAAGAGTTTGTTGCCACTTGGAGCTTCTAACGCTACAATTGCAATGCTTAAGCTGATGATTCTTGGAAGCTATGACGAGGCAACAATGAAGAAGTTCATTGTGATTCCAGACAAATCTTATTTGGAAGGCATCTACGGATCAACTCCATTTGAGGTGAAGAGCAATGCTTCAGCAGTTTGGGCTACAGATATGTCGCTTGAAGTTCAGGGAGACAAGAAAATCCAGATCAACATTGCAGAGAAGGGACGTCGTTTCACTCCAAGCTACAGCAACCTATTCTATACAAGTTTGAGCAATGAGTTTGCAAAACGTTATTTGAGCGATCACTACGATAGTTTCATTGAGCGTTATATGCAGGCAGTCAACGCATTGGATAACAGTATTTTGGTGTCAGGATTCAACGCGGCTAAACAGAAGGTTGAGACTACACTTGATGCCAAGTACAGAGAGGCTCGCACAGCTCAGAGTTTCCAGGAGATGGAGACATTGAAAGAGATGTTGCGTGTGCTTAACGATAAATTTAAGACATTCGAGGATTTCACTTGTAAAGACTGATGACTCCAGTTTGGATAATAAATCTTAATGAGGATATAGATGTTCGCAAGAGGTTGGCGGAGAATCTCCGCAAACTTTCTCGCGAGCAACGTCACTGTTGGCGTGTGACTAACCTTGCCAATCGTCGTTGTGCCAGAGGGATTGAAGACAAAGATTCTTTTGACGCAATGATTGAGTATGCGGTGAGGGAAGGGCAGCGTATGGTGAACTATTTCCTTGAGAAGGGTTTTCCGTTCATCAATCTTCAGGTAAGTATTCTTGGAAATGCAGAAGAAAAACTGACACAGCAGATTTTCCATCTGTTGCCATCCATTTTGGAGGAGAAATTCGGAAATATTCTTTCGTTGCATCTCAACCGTGGATTGGAGCAGACGGGATTTTTGTGCGTGAAAGAGTCGATAAACCAGTCGCATAGTCAGGAGCATAAACGCAAGTGTGTGGAGTTTCTTGATCAGCTTAATGCGATGATGGCAAAGAAGAAATTTGCCAGAGTTGTGTTGTATCAGGAGAATCAATACGTTGCGAACAGATTCTATTGTCAGCTGCAAACCAATGAGTTGACAGACCTATTGTTCCAATATTTATTGTCTGTCTATTTTTGTGGAGAGAATGACGCTACTGTCTTTGGCAACGATCTTGCCACTCAACATGGCTACTATTCTCTTGGCGCAGCATCTGTCTTCTACGATGGAAAAGCCCAGCATGACATGTATGCCTGGGATATTCGACATGGTTTATTGAAAGCGTTGGTGCGAGATGATAATCTCAACTACGACTACATAACAGAGGATATCAAGGATGATGATGAAATCGCTCGTAATGTGGCGAAGGTGTCTGGAAAATTGAAGTCGGGATGCGATCTTAGTGAGGTTTTTGACAAACTTTACGAGAATCCAGATCCACATCCGGTAGATGATTTCTACAGATATAATCTTCTGCGTGATTATTTCCAGACTTATTTGAAGCATCTTCCGTCGACTTTGGTGAAACGTCATCAACAGATCTCATATTCGTTGAGATATAAGTCAGTCGACACGATGATGAAGAATCGTGAGGCTATTTATGAGCGTGCCGCAAGCACTATCCGTGAGTCGGCATCATATTTCATCGGAAGCACTTATAATCCGGATGTCACTCTTCCACAGACACTTGCTTATTACGATGCTATGCAGGAGGAGATATGCAAGTATAAGGAGAGAGCAAAAGATGACAAAGAGGATATGGTCAAATGTCCAAAGTTCATCAAGGATTTTTATCTGGATTTCAAATATGATGAAGGAAGAACTTCAGAACAGAGAAATATAGATATAGTGAAGGAAATAAGTGCTGTGATTGATTCTGAGCCACCATTGCTTGGATTGCTTACACGCACACTAATGACAAGTATAACGGTAGTGATTGCTATCGTATTGCTTATTCCATTCATTAAAGATTATCTTCCGGATTATCGACAATATGTAGAATATGACTCGGTAAATCTTTTATATATGATCTTTGGTGCAGTGGCACCTTGGTTTTACTCTATAGGTAATTATGTTCGCAACTGTAAGTATATCAGGAAATTAAAGATGATGTTGCTTGCGAACACATTGCTTGAGGTAAACAGGAATATGCGTCAGGATTATGAAGATCAGGTAGATTATCTTTATAATGATCTCTACGATTTCTGTTCACAGCAGAAACGCCATGTCCAGAAGCTTATAAATAAAGCGAAAGCGGAATTGGCAGTTGAGAAGCCGGAATGGTGGAGTGTAGACGTGAAGGAGACTATGTTCAACCAGCATCTTACTCAGGCAAAATTTGGAGACGAGATTTTGGTCAAGGATGCCTTTTTGCTTGAGCCAATGCTTTATCTGAATCGTAAGACTAACAAGTTGTCGGAGCTTACGAAGGAGGATTATAAGAATATGCTTCAGAATTTGTTTGCGGATAAGTACGTTTCTGAGATAGTCACATTGCCAAGTAATCAGTTGTTTGACAAGAATGACGCTGATTACGAGGAAGAGAAAGCTAATGAAGATTATAGTTTGTTGCGACGTCGCATTGCAAAATGTTTCACAGACAATCTTCCAAATGTGCCAAAAGACTTTGCTGATTTCCGACGTGATTATGGAGATTGTATCAGTTTCCGTCCGCTTTATAAAATGGCTGAACTCAACGGAATGTTTGTCACTACCAATGACGAGGAGCCTATGCTTCTTCGTGCCGCTGATAAAGAGTATGCGGTAAAAGCCAAACATGAATTGTTTGAGATGGATGAGTCACGTCAGTATGAAGTGGCACCATTGGTTTGCAAGCATCATGAGACTGATCCATATCTTTTTGTTGTGACATGGCAAAAAGTTGAAGACCAGATAGATTGGCGATTGAAGTGTAATTACGACGGTCCTGTAGAGACGCGAGATCTCGCGTCTTCAGAATCATATTCTTCATACAGAGATGAACTGTTCAATCTTTATCTTGGCGATGTGGCTGATGATGGAGAGTTTACTCCATGGGATGATCTCGGCGGAATTAATTACGAATACAAGGCATGAGTGATCTAATATTGATGATAATAGGAGTAATCCTAATACCTACGCTTCTTTACGCGTTAGGATGCTATATATATTATAAATTTTGGCCTCGTACTCAGGTCGACAAGTGTCGAATAGAGCGCGAGAATGATTGTTATGCCATATATGATGCGTTCTTTCCAGAAACAGTGAATCCGATTGGCCATATCTATATCAAAAATAATAAGGCCGAAATTCACATCAGAAAAGAGTTTGAGGATGATGTGATTGTGGATTTTGAACCAACTGAGTCGTGGGTGGCAGACGACGAGGTGTTCAAAGGATGTCAGGTAGGATTGAAAAGTGTTGATGAGAGTGCTGGTAAACTATCATTTGAGGAGATAAAGAATTGGTTTTTAGCATTCTTCTCCAAGCGAGATTATAAGGCTGTTATAGAGAAACCAGTAAAAAAAGAATCTCTAATAACAAGTGAAGGTGAAGATCAGGAGGACGCGTCTGAGATCAAGATTGATAGAAAACTCTATAAAATCAGAGAGTTTGGAAGACTAAAAAAGGAGGTGGACCAGATTCTGCCGATGCGTAAACTGATGTGTGGATACCTTGCCATTCAGGACGATATACATAAGCGTCTTGACACAACAGTGGCAGATGGTTCGCATGCTACTCATCAAAATCCTCAAAAGAGAGAGACTGTATATCTTGCGTTGTTGCTCTTTACTGCCATCTATATCCCTGTGGTGTTGATTTTCCCATATCAGGATGTGCTTTTCCCATTTATTTTGGTCGTTGCACCACTTGTCTTCTTATTAATGTGGTGGATTTTGTATGAAATTCATGTTGAGTCGACATACAAAAATACAAAGGTTACTCTATTCCTTCGTCTGCTCAACAGATGTACGGGAATGAAAATTCTTCAACGAATCTTCTATGTCTCTTTTATTATAGGATTTATTCTTTCTATCATCTATTACAAATACATAGAATATTTCCTTGTGGTGTCCTATGTGATGAAGTATGGAAGATTCAACTTTAATTTGTGGAAGGTTGATGATCCATTGATGCCGATGTTGAGCCAAAATGAGATAGAAGAGCAAAAGGTCGACGACGGTGCTGACGATCCAAATCCTAATCCGATGTTGTTTGCCATCAACCATTATGATTGGACAATTTCGGGTTTGAATACCAATAATAAGGTTTTGCTACAATTGAAGTTTGATAAGTCGGAAATGGCAAGATTGACAAACAATTATGACAATTCCGAGCTTTTGAATTCTGACGGAGATCCAGCCGATGTGGCAAAATATTTCGTCGAGACGGAGAAAGACTCATTGCATATAAAGAAGATTCGCTGGCATGTAGACAACGTCACAAATGATAAAGGATTGTCGAGTATGCAGAAGATGCAGATGATTCTTGATTTCGTACAGGATAGAGAGTCGTTTGAAAGAGTGGAGGAGAGCTTGACCTCTGGCAGACTTCGTTCGGCTGAGGAGATTCTTTACAGCAAAAAAGCCACTGCAATGGATCGTGCTGTGCTCGCGTCGACAATCTATGCCACAATGGGTTACAAAGTCAATATACTTCAGGCTCGTGACGGCAGAGTGGCATTGGAAGTGGCGGAAAGCGAGAATGTCTGCAAAGATTTGTGTGGCGTGATCAGAAACGACGTCTTCTCATATAATGATGCCGTCTACTTTGTATGCGATATGCAAGCGGATGGCTTTGTGATTGGCACAATTCCGTCGTTTAAGAAGAGCGATTTCATAAGACGTATTGTAATTGCGTAAATCAAAAATGGATGATATTAATTCCTCTGCGTCAACGTTAACGTCATCGTCAACGTTAGTTTACGATGGCTTACCAATACCACGCAGAGTCTTTTCGGTTATAACAGTTTCATTGGGTGTGACGTTGGCGATTCTCGACACCACAATCATGAACATCGCCTTACCGTCAATGTCCGTCAGTATGAGTTTGACAGAGGCTGACACAATCTGGATAGTCAACGGTTATCAGCTTGCGATTATCATGTGCCTCTTGTCGATGTCAACCATAGGCGAGATATTCTCGTATAAGAAAGTCTATATGTTTGGACTTTCCGTTTTCACCATCGCATCCATTGTTTGCGCGTCGGCAAACGGATTAGCGTCGTTGGTGGCTGGACGAATGCTTCAGGGACTTGGAGCGTCTGCGATGATGGCTATAAACATGACGCTTTTGCGACTCACTTACCCAAAGAAAATCCTGGGAATGGGAATAGGATTAAATGCGACGTTGGTGGCAATAGCGTCGGTTTTAGGACCATCGTTGGGAGCCTTGATCTTATCGTCGTTGACGTGGAGATGGCTATTCCTGATTAATATTCCGATTGGCATTTTAGCGTTCATTATTGGCTTCTTCGCATTGCCTGAAAATGTAGTGAGATCAGAGCGAGAGTTGCCGAAATACGACATGGTGATGAACGCCATGTTCTTTGGTCTGCTCATCATGATTGTCCAAGGATTTTCGCATGGATTCAACACTTGGAGCATCGTCGGAATTGCGTCTTCTTGCTTAATCGTAGGCTATATTTACCTAAATCGACAGTTTAAGCAGGAAATTCCACTTTTGCCCATAGACCTTATGCGAATACCCATTTTCAGTTTGTCGGTAATGACCAGTATCGCATCTTTTACGGCTCAGATGTTGGCTATGGTATCCATTCCATTCTTCTTTGAAAACACGTATGGATTCAGCGAGTCAGAAACGGGAATGTTGTTCTCCGCATGGCCCTTCACAATCATGTTTGCGGCTCCTTTGGCAGGCTCATTGATAGGCAAAGTCAACGCCGGAATTTTGGGTGGAGTAGGGTTGGCATTATTGTC
>DCIP01000010.1 GCA_002317115.1 Candidatus Scybalocola fimicaballi | reverse complement strand
TTGGATCAAAAATCTCAGTTAATGCTCCACAGACTCCATACGGAGGAAAGGCAGTTGTGTTGCCAGAGAAGGTTGAGGCTGAGAATTATGACGAGGGAGGCGAAGGATTTGCTTATTCCGACACTGATGATAAAAACGAAGGTAAGGAATACCGTAATGATGGAGTAGACGTCGTCGACAATCAGAAAGGTGGCTATGCTATCGGTTATACAAAATCTGGAGAATGGCTTGAGTATACGGTGGAAGTGTTGAAAGATGCGGAGTTTGGCATTGTAGCGTCGGCATCAAATGGAAACGGCAATTTCGAGTTTGACGTATTGTCGGATGGCAAGAAGTTGGCGACTCTATCAGGATCAAAGACAGCCGATTGGGACACTTACACAATGATTGAGTCGAAGAGCAAAGTGTCGTTGACAAAAGGCAAGCACATCATCAAAGTGTTGTTCAATACAGATTATACAAATCTTGACTACTTGGAATTCACAGGAGAGAAGGTTGATCCAACAGACGTGGAGAATCTAACGTTTGACGCCAAGTCAGTAGCGGTTTATCCTAATCCGGCTCGCAACGAGTTTATGGTCACAGCACCGTCTGCAATAAGAAGAGTGAGAGTGATGACGATGAGTGGAGTAGAGGTGAAGGTGAGTGATAATCCGACGGTGGATGTGTCCGGTTTGTCGGCAGGCAACTATCTTGTGGAGGTTACGACAGATGTTGCTGTAGTGATGAAGAAGGTAATAGTGTTTAGATAAGTTTGATTTACTAATTTGTAAAAGCTTGCCCTATTAGTCCGGGGCAAGCTTTTTGTTTTTATCTTTGCAATAGCAAATCAAAAGAGCATGGATTACGAAAAAAGAATAGAAAGGGCAGTGGAACTGTTCAATAGTGGTTTTAACTGTTCGCAATCGGTGGTGGCGGCCTTTGCCGACATGTATGGCTTCACTGAAGAGCAGGCGTTGAGAATGTCGGCTTCGTTTGGTGGCGGAATAGGTAGAATGCGAGAGACGTGTGGAGCCGCATGTGGAATGTTTATGCTTGCTGGATTGGAGTGTGGACAGACGGATCCTAAAGACGCGGCGGCAAAATCGTTGAACTATAAGATGGTGCAGGAGATGGCAGCAAAATTCAAGGAGCAGAATGGATCAATCAAATGTGCCGACTTGTTGGGCCAACTGAAAGAGAAGAAGACGACGCATGTGCCTGAGGCTCGTACTGCTGAATATTACGCTAAGCGTCCTTGTCCACGTATGGTGGAGTGTGCGGCGAGAATCTGGGTTGAGAAACTGAAAGAGTTGAGAGGAGAATAAAAATTAGCCGTGCATGGATCACTCCGTACACGGCCAAAGACAAAGTTGAATAAGAAATCTGATTTAGACGACCTCTATTCCCTTCTGTTTGCAGATCTCAAGTCCGATGCCTCCAAGTTTGAACTTCTGGATCTTACCTGAACCTGTTAATGGGAATTGGTCGATGAAGAATACGTATTTAGGAATTTTGAATCGTGCGATCTTACCTTTGCAGTAATCCACTACGTCTTCTTCAGTTATGTCGGCACCGTCGTGCTTGATAATGAAAGCTCCGACCTGCTCGCCATATTTCTTGCTTGGAATACCTGCCACCTGCACATCTCTGATGCCCGGCATACTCAATAGGTACTCCTCTATCTCGCGTGGGTAGATGTTCTCTCCTCCACGAATAATCATATCCTTGATACGTCCTGTTATGCGGTAGTAACCATCCTCGTCCTTGATTCCCAAGTCGCCTGAATGAAGGAATCCATTGGCGTCGATTGTCTCTTTTGTCGCCTCCTCATTCTTATAGTAACCCTTCATCACGTTGTAGCCTCGGCAACACATCTCTCCCTGCTCACCCACGGCACATTCCTTTCCAGTCTCTGGATTTATAACCTTCACCTCTACCTCTGGATAATCAACACCTACAGTGGTGCAACGTTTCTCGAATGGATCGCGGATGTTTGTGTGAGACATTCCTGGAGATGTCTCTGTGAGGCCATAAACCGACGTCATTTTCATGAACATCTCCTTCTCCACACGTTTCATCAACTCGACAGGACAAAGGGCTCCTGCCATGATTCCTGTGCGTAGGCAAGATAGGTCGAACATGCTGAACATTGGATGGTTGAGTTCGGCGATGAACATTGTTGGCACTCCGTAAAGTATTGTGCAACGCTCTTTGTGGATCGACGCAAGTACAATCAATGGATCGAATTTCTCCACCATCACCATTGTTGATCCGTGAGTCAAGCAAGCCATTGTGGCAAGCACAACACCGAAGCAGTGGAATAGAGGGACACAAGTACATAGTTTGTCATCTGGTGTGAACTCCATCTGTAATCCCGTCGCATAACCATTGTTTGTTATGTTATGGTGAGTAAGCATAACTCCCTTAGGGAAACCTGTAGTTCCGGAAGTGTACTGCATATTCACGACATCGTGGCAGTTGACATTAGCACGGGCTGCCTTTAGCTCGTCGTCTGCAGACATCTCACCTAAAAGCAGCAACTCCTGAGTGTTGTACATTCCACGATGTTTCTCAGTGCCGATATACACCACCGTCTTCAACAATGGCAGTTTCTCACTATTTATATGACCTCTCTGCGACGTCTTAAGCTCAGGAAGCATTGTGTAAGTCATATCCACAAAGTCCGACTCCCAAGTACCGTCGATAATAAACAAGGCATTTAGATCGGCGTTCTGGCAAAGATACTCAAGCTCGTTCTGCTTGTAGTTGGTGTTGACAGTGACTGCGATAGCTCCGATCTTGGCGCAAGCGTAAAGCACGATAAGCCAGTCTGGAACATTTGTCGCCCAGATTCCAACGTGGTGGCCTGGTTTGATTCCGACTGCCAACATACCTTTCGCCATATTGTTGACGCGGGTGTCAGTCTCTTTCCATGTTAGGCGGAAATCTCTGTCGGAGTAGACGATACACTCCTTGTTGGGAGTCTCTGCCGCCCATTTTTCCAACCAATCGGGAATAGTATTGTTAGAAAGGATTGATGCCATGATTTAGTCGATTGGAGAGTACAACACTGCTAATAGTTTCACCGTGCCACCATTCTTTGCCTTAATGCAGTGTGACACAACAGAGTCGAAGTAAAGGCTGTCTCCCTTCTCCAAAGAGTAAGTCTGATTACCATACACAACCTCTGCGCTTCCCTCGATCACATATATTAGCTCTTCTCCCTCGTGGCTCGACATCTTGTTGTCAGAGTCCTTAATGTCGACGATGAACGGATTGATTCGGCAGTTGCTCTTGCCGTGTGTCAAAGAACTGTAGTTTACAAAATCAGGATGAGAAGCCTTGCCATTGCTGAAATTAGTAGACGTGTGGACCTCACCGGCTTTTGTAAGAACTGGGCCTGTAACATTGTCTACCTCCAACAACGTGTCGACACGCAAACCTAATGCTCTCGACAATTTTATGATGACTGCGGAAGAAGGAACTTCGTTTCCGTTTTCAATTGCAGAAAGTATGTTAGCACTAACTCCGCTTCTCTCGGCCAACTCTTCAATGCTAAGCTTCTTCTGCTCTCTGAACTGCTTAATCTTGTCGTTAATCAAACCCATTTTTATAATCTTTCTCGTCAAAAAAACGAATGATTGTTCAAATTTTCGCCTGTTTTGACTTTGTTCTGTTTTTCTTGTTTGTTATTCAAAATACCCTCTTTTGAAGGCATTGCAAACTTACTTTTTAGGATTAATAAAAAAAGGATTTCGACCATTTTTTTTGAGGGGTAGACACTGCATTTTTCACTTTTTTTTGATGCTTTGCACACTTGATTTTTCTTTGTGCAGAAATCTGTTGCACACTTTTTTGGGGTTTGTGCGGTTTCCAAAATTTCGCCTTTTTTGTTCAAATTTTCTCCTTTGCACATTTCAAATGAAAATGAGCGATGTTTCGTGTCGTGAGTTATAACTTACGACACGAAACAAAAAAGGAGACGACACCGTAATGTCATCTCCCAGTTTTCGTCTTCGTTTTCGTTTTCGTTTTCGTTTTCGTTAACGTCAACGTTAACGTTAATTACTTTCCGAAGTATCTGTTATAAAGACCACGGAAGCCCTGACCGTGACGAGCCTCGTCCTTAGCCATCTCATGAACAGTATCGTGGATAGCGTCAAGGTTCTGAGCCTTTGCGTTCTTTGCGATACGGAACTTATCCTCGCAAGCTCCTGCCTCAGCGTTCATTCTCTTCTCAAGGTTTGTCTTTGTATCCCAAACCACATCACCAAGAAGCTCTGCAAACTTAGCAGCGTGCTCTGCCTCCTCGAATGCGTAACGCTTGAATGCCTCTGCGATTTCTGGGTAACCCTCGCGATCAGCCTGACGGCTCATTGCCAAGTACATGCCAACCTCTGAACACTCACCGTTGAAGTGTGCGTTTAGATCCTTGATCATCTCTGGATCACATCCCTTTGCAACTCCTATCTCGTGCTCTGTAGCGTAGTTTACTGGTGCTGACTCGTCAAGCTCTTTGAACTTGCTTGCTGGAACCTTACACTGTGGGCACTTCTCTGGTGCGCTATCTCCTTCGTGGACGTAACCACATACTGTACAAATGAACTTTGCCATAATAATATAGTTTTAGTTTTTGGTTTTTTATAATTGTCCGTAATGACGCCATATTGTGACGTCTACACATGTTACGCCAATACCTCTTTTGCCAATGCAACTAAAGAGGCCTCTTGGTCTGCTTTCAATGCCGACTTGATTGTGACAACTGTGTCGCAGATCTTAATGTCTTTCATTGCCTCAAGTTTCTCTCTCATGAATTTGCCCGACACTGGAGCCCATGTGCCATTCTCAATGATGCCGACGGTACGCTTCTGATAATTCTTACTTTTCAAATGTGATAGGAAACTCTCCATTGGCGGGAATAATCCACCGTCGTATGTAGGGGCGGCAATGATCATCTTGCCATATCTGAATGCGTCTTCGATGACTTCAGCCTCGTCGTCGCGGCTAAGATCGCTCACAACAACCTTCTTTGCTCCCTCTTTCTCAAGGATCGACGCGATCTTCTCTGCGGCTCTCTTTGTATTTCCGTGGATCGACGCGTATGCCACCAACACACCTTCGCTCTCCACGCCGTATGAACTCCATGTGTTATAAAGGTCGATATAGTAGCCAAGATTCTCCTTTAGCACTGGTCCGTGAAGCGGAGCGATAGTCTTGATGTCAAGCGACGCCGCTTTCTTCAACAACGCCTGCACCTGCACGCCATACTTTCCACAGATATTGAAATAGTAGCGTCGAGCCTCACATGCCCAGTCGCCATCATATTTTGAGATTGCTCCGAATTTGCCGAATCCGTCGGCAGCAAACAAAACCTTCTCGCTGCTCTCGTATGACACCATCACCTCTGGCCAGTGAACCATCGGAGCAAATACGAAAGTAAGGTTGTGATTACCAAGGCTTAACGACTCTCCGTCTTTCACCTCTACTTTTCTGCCATCAAGGTTGACGTCAAAAAACTGAGCCATGTATGTGAATGTCTTGGCATTACCAACGATTTTTGCTGTTGGAAAAACCTCCAACGCTTTCATTATCGAGCCTGCGTGGTCTGGCTCCATGTGTTGGCAAACGATATAATCAAGGTTCTTGCCTCCCAACACCGCTTTGACGTTGTTGATCCACTCATCTGTCTTTCTTGCGTCGACAGTGTCCATAACAGCTGTCTTCTCATCAAGAATGACGTATGAATTGTAGGAAATTCCTTCAGGCACAACATATTGACTCTCAAACAAATCAATATCCAAGTCGTCTACTCCGACATACTTGATTTTTTCAGAAACATTCATCATGACTGTACTATTTTATTTGGTTTCTTTATTTTTCTGTTTTTTCATGCATTTCTCGCAGACTCCGGTAAGGTTCAGCTGCACATTCTGGATGTTGTGCGAACCGAATTCCAACGTTGATAGCTCGTTGATGATAGGCATCTTAGAAGGGAAGATATCATAGATCATTCCGCAATGCTGACACATGAAATGAGCATGGGCGGAGATATCTCCGTCGAAATGCACACATTTGTCTTCAATGTTTAATTGAAGAGCTGCACCGTTCTCTACAAATAATTTTAGAGTGTTGTAAATTGTGGTTTTGGAAAGTGTGGATATCTCCTTATGAAGAGACTCATAGATTTCTTCCACAGTGGGATGTGTCTTGTGTGTCAATAAATATTTCATGACAGCAACTCTCTGAACCAAAGGTTTAATCCCAAATTTCAATATGTAATCTTCAACTCTCATCTGTTGTAGTTTGTAATCATTACAAATTTATAAATTCATCAACTTTTATCAAAATATTTGATACTTTTTAATGAAAAATCGGATAAAAAGGAAATTAATCGCGTCATCAGTTTCCGTTCAGTTAACCTTTGGGTATCAAAGATTGCAGACATAATAAATGCCGGGAATATGTTTTTGCAATATTTTTACTTTAATATATAATAAAATTGTTTAATTTTGAGTGTTGGGCTAATTTATAGAATATGGAAAAAATTGTAACTTCATTTGCGACTGTTTTGTTGTCGCTTTCGACTTTCGCACAAACACCAGCAGAACGTACGGGATTGGGATTCATTTATGATGATTATGCCAAGACAGCAAAGGTATACAAAGTGTCAGAAAATGTGAAAGATTTGATTATACCTTCAGTCGTAGTTAAAGATGGGAAAGAGTATACCGTTACCGCAATTGGGACCTCTTCCTTCGAATTGAATTATACTATTCAAAGAATTGAACTCCCGTCTACAGTGAAGAGTATAGAGTCTTCTGCTTTTAATGGATGCAGAAATTTGAAGAGTATCAATTTACCTAATGGTCTAACTGAGATTAATGAATATACGTTCCATGAATGTGTCAGTCTATCCTCTATCGCGATTCCGAATACTGTGACGACGATAGGAGATGAGGCATTTTCAGGTTGTGGCAGTCTGCAGAATGTAGTCATACCTAATAAAGTGACGTCGATAGGAAAGAGAGCCTTTGCAGCATGTGCAGGCTTTACAAAAATCATGATACCAGAAGGTGTAAGCACTATTTTGGCAAGCACATTCGCCGGATGTTATCAAGTTGCGACGATTTCCATTCCAAAATCGGTCACAGATATACATGAATCAGCTTTCTACAATTGTCAGTCATTAAAGAGTTTTATCGTAGACAATGCGAATCCAAATTTTACGTCGAAGGATGGAGTGCTGTATGATAAGAATATCACCAAACTACTTTCGTTTCCAAATCAGAAAACGAATGTGGTAATACCAAAATCGGTAACATCCATTGGAGCCTATGCTTTTGGAGGATGTTTGGGATTGACTAAGATTATGATACCAGACAACGTAAGAGAGATTGGTAGAGGTGCATTCGCTAATTGTAGGAACCTGTACAGTGTAGGCCTTCCTAATGACATCACAAATATCTGTTCATCAACATTCTACAATTGTGAGAGCATAGAGAACATTGTCATTCCGGCGTCAGTCGTCACTTTGGAGGCAAGTGCTTTTTATGGATGCGCAAAACTTGGAGTTGTGAGAATTCCGGATGGTGCTTTGAAAACTATAGAAAAAGATGTTTTCATGAATTGCGAGAGTTTGACCTCAATCCGAATACCACAGCATGTCACAAAATGCGACGACATGTTTGAGAATTGTGTGAGTTTGAAAAAAATCATGGCTCCTGCAGGCTTGAAAATTCTGGACAACAATCGTTTCAATAGAAGCGTCGTCTACTATTAATTGAATTAATCTTTATCATACGAAAAAGGGAAGGCCGATGGTCTTCCCTTTTTTCGTATTTACAAACAAATAGAGACGCCACAATGTGACGTCTCTACAATGTATATTACAGAATGAAATTACTTCTTGTTCTGCTCAATCCACTTTCTTGCATTAACGAATGCCTCGATCCATGGAGTAACCTCATCAGTTGACTTTCTGTTCAATGGGTAGTGTGCCCACTGCCATGGGAAGATCGCACGCTCCAAGTGTGGCATCATTGCCAAGTGGCGGCCGTCTGCAGATGCGATAGCTGCTGTTGCGTACTTAGATCCGTTAGGGTTTGCTGGATAACCGTCGTAAACATACTTACCTACGATCTTGTACTCGCTCTCTGCGTATGGAAGGTCGAACTTTCCTTCTCCGTGAGCCACCCAGATTCCTAAGTTAGATCCAGAAAGTGACTTGAACATCACTGACTCATTCTGAGGAATAGTCAACGCTACGAATGATGACTCAAACTTGTGAGAGTCGTTGTGAAGCATACGTGGCTTCTGCTCGTGGTTAGGATAAACAAGTCCTAACTCAACCATTAGCTGACATCCGTTGCAGACACCTAATGAAAGTGTGTCAGGACGTGCGTAATAACGGTCTAGAGCTGCCTTTGCCTTCTCGTTGTATAGGAATCCTCCTGCCCAACCCTTAGCTGAACCAAGGACGTCTGAGTTAGAGAATCCACCACAGAAGACGATCAAGTTGACATCATCCAATGTCTCGCGGCCTGAAGCCAAGTCTGTCATGTGGACATCCTTAACGTCGAATCCTGCCAAATACATTGAGTATGCCATCTCACGGTCTCCGTTTGTTCCCTTCTCACGGATGATAGCTGCCTTGATTCCTGATGGAGCTGTACGGTCGGCTGTGATGCCAAGCTTAGAAAGCTTACCAGAGAAGTCAGCGTTGAACTTGAATCTCAATGGCTGGTTCTTGTAGTTCTCGTAACGCTTCTTAGCGCAGATCTCACCACTCTGTCTTCTATCCAATAGGTAAGACGACTTGAACCAAACGTCGCGAAGCTGATCGATCTGGAAGTCGTGCTTGAACTTATCCTTAGCCACTCTTACGACTCTGTCCTCCATTGGAGTTGCGATCTTGGCGAAACCAACACCTGCCTCCTTCATCATCTTCTCTGCCAAAGCACAGTCTGAAACCTGTACCAAAACACCTGGGTTCTCAGCGAACAATACCTTCATCACGTCGTCGCCAACACCATTCAAGTCGACGTTCAAACCGCCCTCTGAATTAGCGAAACACATTTCAAGAAGTGCAGTCAACATACCACCTTCTGAAATATCGTGTCCGGCAAGTACGATACCTGCCTTTAGCATCTCCTGGACTGTGTTGAATGCATCCATGAAGTACTCAGTGTCTGTGACACATGGAACCTCTGTTCCGACCTTGTTCAATGATGCGAACAATGCCGAACCACCAAGCTTCAACTCGTCGAATGAGAAGTCGATGTAGTAGATTGCTGAACCTGGTACGTTAGCGACAACTGGAGTAACGATGCCCTTGACATCAGAAACCTCTGCACCAGCTGAGATGATCACTGTACCTGGAGAATATACTTTCTCATTGCCATACTTCTGTGTCATTGACAATGAGTCTTTTCCTGTAGGGATATTGATACCTAGTGAACAAGCGAAATCACTTGCTGCGTTGACTGCCTTATACAATCTTGCATCCTCACCTGGGTTCTTACATGGCCACATCCAGTTAGCCGACAACGATACGCTATCCAATCCTTCTGCAAGTGGAGCGAATACGATGTTTGTCAATGCCTCTGCGATTGCAAGCACTGAACCAGCCTCTGGATCAGCAAGAGCTGCGATAGGAGCGTGTCCGATAGACGTTGCGATACCAGACTTTCCTCTGTAATCCAACGCAACGGCTCCAAGGTCTGCCAATGGCAACTGCACCTCACCACATGTCTGCTGACGTGCTACCTTACCTGTTACGGAACGGTCAACCTTGTTTGTCAACCAGTCCTTACATGCTACGCTCTCAAGCTGAAGTACGTTGTTGATATACTCGTCTACCTTGCTTACGTTGATTGTAGCGTCTGTATAGTGCTCTTCTACTGAATTATCTGTGATGACTGTGCGTGGAGGATTACCGATCATATCCTTCATCTCCAAGTCGATTGGTGTCTCACCGTTCTTCTTCTCGAATACGAATCTGTTGTCTCCTGTTGTCTCACCAACTACATACATTGGCGCACGCTCACGGTCTGCGATCTTCTTGATTAGGTCGATGTCCTTCTCGTGAACAAGAAGTCCCATACGCTCCTGGCTCTCGTTACCGATGATCTCCTTAGCTGAAAGAGTAACGTCGCCAACTGGAAGTGCATCCATATCGATCTTACCACCTGTCTCCTCAACAAGCTCAGACAAACAGTTCAAGTGTCCACCTGCACCGTGGTCGTGGATAGAAACGATTGGGTTAGCGTCGCTCTCAGCAAGTGTTCTGATGACGTTGGATACACGCT
>DCIP01000198.1 GCA_002317115.1 Candidatus Scybalocola fimicaballi | reverse complement strand
TTGGTAAGCATCAAGAGCAAGAACGAACTTATTGGCGACGTTATCGCTTTGTTGCAATCTCCTGCGAAGAATGTTATTTCTTCTTTGCAGTCAGGCGCAAACATTTTGCACGGTGTTCTTAAGACACTTGCAGAGAAATAATTTATTAATTCAAACAATCTAAAAAAAGAAATAAAATGGCAGATTTGAAAGCATTTGCAGAGCAGTTGGTTAACTTGACAGTTAAGGAAGTAAACGAGTTGGCTGATATTTTGAAGAACGAGTACGGTATCGAGCCAGCTGCAGCAGCAGTTGCAGTAGCAGCAGGACCTGCAGCAGGTGCAGCAGCAGCTGAGGAGAAGTCTTCTTTCGACGTAGTTTTGAAGTCAGCAGGAGCTAACAAGCTTCAGGTTGTAAAGGCTGTTAAGGAGGCTTGCGGTCTTGGTCTTAAGGAGGCTAAGGATATCGTAGACGGTGCTCCAGCTACAGTTAAGGAAGGCGTTGCTAAGGACGAGGCTGAGTCATTGAAGAAGACTCTTGAAGAGGCTGGTGCTGAAGTTGAGCTTAAGTAATATCGCCTGATTTCAGGTTTATAGTTTAGAACCACGCAGGTGTGGTTCTAAACTTTTTTGTGTCTAAACAATTTTACTTTAATAAAACATCAGCAAAATGTCTCAACAGTTAAATAATAAGAGGGTAAGTTTCGCATCTGTTAAAAACCAGATGGAATATCCTGATTTCCTTGAGGTTCAGTTGAAGTCCTTCAAGGAGTTTTTCCAGATTGATACTCCACCTGAGCAGAGAAAGAATGAGGGAATGTATAAAGTTTTCTCAGAGAATTTCCCTATTGCAGACACTCGAAATAACTTCGTATTAGAGTTTTTGGATTACTATATCGATCCATGCAAATATAGTATTGACGAATGTATTGAGCGTGGACTTACATACAACGTGCCATTGAAGGCTAAGTTGAAGTTGTATTGTACAGATCCTGAGCACGAAGATTTTGAGACTATTATTCAAGATGTTTATCTTGGAAATATTCCGTACATGACGGAGAAAGGCACTTTCGTTATCAATGGTGCTGAGCGCGTTGTAGTGTCTCAGTTGCACAGATCACCAGGTGTATTCTTCGGTCAGAGCATGCATGCTAACGGTACTAAGTTGTATTCTGCTCGTATTATTCCTTTCAAGGGTTCTTGGATCGAGTTTGCTACAGATATCAACAACGTGATGTATGCTTACATTGACCGTAAGAAAAAGTTGCCTGTGACAACTTTGTTGCGTGCTATTGGTTTCGAGAGCGATAAGGATATTCTTGAAATTTTCGGGCTTGCTGAAGAGGTTGAAGTAAAAGCTAAGAATATTAACAAATTCGTAGGAAGAAAGCTTGCTGCACGTGTCTTGAAGGCATGGACAGAGGATTTCGTTGATGAGGATACTGGTGAGGTTATCTCTGTTGAGAGAAACAAGGTCCTTATCGAGCGTGAGACTGTTCTTGAGGAGGAGCACATGGATGCAATCCTTGAGTCTGGCGCTTCTACAATTCTATTGCATAAGGAAGACGTTTCTAGTTCTGACTACAGCATCATCTTCAATACTCTACAGAAGGATGATACTAACTCAGAGAAGGAAGCCGTTAATTATATATATCGTCAGTTGCGTAACGCTGAGCCTGCTGATGACGCAGCTGCTCGCGAAATCATCCAGAACTTGTTCTTCTCTGAAAAGAGATACGACTTGGGTGATGTAGGTCGTTACAGAATCAACAAGAAGCTTAACCTTACTATCGACCCTACTATCCAGGTGTTGACTAAGGAGGATATCATTGAAATCATCAAGTATCTAATTGAGCTTATCAACTCTAAGGCTGAGGTTGATGATATCGACCACTTGAGCAACAGACGTGTACGTACTGTAGGTGAGCAGCTTTACAACCAGTTCGGTGTTGGTCTTGCTCGTATGGCTCGTACAATCCGTGAGCGTATGAACGTTCGTGATAATGAGGTGTTCACTCCAATTGATTTGATCAACGCTAAGACTATCACTTCGGTAATCAATAGCTTCTTTGGAACTAACGCCCTTTCTCAGTTCATGGATCAGACTAACCCATTGGCTGAGATTACTCACAAGCGTCGTCTATCTGCCCTAGGTCCTGGTGGTTTGTCTCGTGATAGAGCCGGATTTGAGGTGCGTGACGTTCACTATACTCATTATGGTCGTCTATGTCCAATTGAGACTCCGGAAGGTCCAAACATCGGTTTGATCTCTTCATTGTGTGTACACGCTAAGATCAATGACCTTGGATTTATCGCAACTCCTTACCGTAAGATCAACAACGGTATCGCTGATATGTCTGAGACTGGTATCGAGTACATGACAGCTGAGGAAGAGGAAGGAAAGATCATCGGTCAGGGTAATGCTCAGATCGACGAGAAAGGAAACTTCTTGACAGACAAGGTTAAGGCTCGTCGTCAGGGTGACTTCCCAGTTGTGGATCCAACTGAGCTTGAGTTGATGGATATCGCTCCAAACCAGATTGCGTCTATCGCCGCATCTTTGATTCCATTTATCGAGCATGATGATGCCAACCGTGCGTTGATGGGATCTA
>DCIP01000003.1 GCA_002317115.1 Candidatus Scybalocola fimicaballi | reverse complement strand
AAAATCAACGCAAATTTAATAAAATTACCCAATAGCACAATATAGTTCTATAAAAATTCAAAAGAGGGTGGACACAAGCCCACCCTCTATTCAGAATTCCGCATTTAGCATTTATAATTAAACAATCTCCCCCACTACATAGCAAGAGCCAAAGACAAGGATGAAATCATCCGCGTCGGCCTCTTTCTTCGCTGTGTCGAGAGCATTCTGCACCGTGCCGCAACTCTTTCCGATAAGTCCATGCTCCGCTGCCATCTCTTTCATCTGTTCCGACGGAATGGCACGCTTCGTTGTGGCGGCGGCAAAGTAGTAGGTGGCATTCTTTGGTAGTAATGTGAGGATTTCAGCCACATCTTTGTCACCACACGCTCCAAAGACAATGCGTAGTGTCTTATATTTCTGTTTGGCTATTTCAGCCACTGCTTTTGTGATTCCATCTTCGTTATGTGCACAATCAGCGATGACGAGTGGATTCGTCTGCAACGTCTGCCAACGTCCTGAGAAATTGGTATTCTTATATACATTGGCAAATCCACGCTCCACAGCCTCATCAGAAACCTTGTAGCCAAGTTTGGCAAGTTCTTTCACCGCTGTTCGGACAGTATTACGATTCTCAATCTGATAGCCTGGGATATTCACGTCGACTGCATCCTTGATATCACAGAAGACAGCTTTTGCACCCTTCTCAGCAGCGACGTTTTCAAATACCTTCTTCACACCACCGTCGGCACGGCCAATAATACAAGGAGTATCCTTTTTCATGATGCCCGCCTTCTCAAAAGCGATCTTCTCAAGCGTGTCGCCAAGAAGATTCATGTGGTCGAAAGTGATATTAGTAATCACACCAATAAGGGGAGTGATGACGTTGGTGCTATCCAATCGTCCGCCAAGGCCGACCTCGATCACAGCGAAATCCACCTTCTGACGTGAGAAATACCAGAATGCCATCGCAGTAGTCACCTCAAAGAATGAAGGAAGAAGAGATTCAAGAAACACCTTATATGTCTCCACAAACTCGATCACCTCAGCCTCCGAGATCATCTCACCATTCACCTTGATACGCTCACGGAAGTCGCGAAGATGGGGCGACGTGAACAATCCCACCTTATTACCGTCTTCCATAAGGATACTGCAAAGATTGTTGCAGACACTACCCTTTCCGTTAGTTCCTGCCACATGGATTGTCTTTATATTCTTATGTGGAGAGCCAAGAAAAGCGTCAAGCAGACGCATAGATTCCATACCTGGTTTGTAGCCAGAACGCCCTACCATCTGGAATGGCGGCATACATTTATACAGCCATTCTACACACTCTTTATAGTCCATAACAACTTTTTTCAATACAAATATGTTTACTAACACACAAAAGTAAAAAAAGAGAAAAAAAAGATACGGATTTAACGCAATTTTTTTTGTGGTATTGAAAAGAGTTTTAATTTTGAAATAGACTTAAGATTGAGTCGAGAACTAAAGATAAGGAGATATTGATATGAAAAAGAATTTTGTTTTAGACACTAACGTGCTTTTGCACGATAGCAGCAGCATTTATAATTTCCAGGAGAACGACATATACCTACCAATCGCTGTATTGGAGGAGTTGGACAAGTTTAAGAAGGGAGCTGAGCAGCTTAACTACAACGCCCGCTCGGTAGTAAGAGACTTGGACACACTTGCAGCAGACGGCATCAAGGGAGGTATTCCATTGGGCGAAGGTCTTGGAAAGCTATATATCATCACAGATAACGTTTACCCTAAGAAGATTTCAGAAGCATTCTCTGAGAAATGTCCAGACCACCGTATTATGGCAGTCGCTCTTAATCTAATTGAGAAAGATCCTAAGACTCCTACTATATTGGTGACAAAGGATGTCAACCTTCGTATGAAGGCTAAGGCTTTGAACATTCCAGTAGAGGATTACGAGAACGACAAGGTAACAAACGTAGACATCTTCGATCAGGCACAGGAGGAGATTGAGGTAGCCGACGAGTTGGTCGACAAGCTATATTCAGCACCTAATCAGATCTTGTTGAGCGAGAGTGGTCTTAACCGTACATTCGCAGCAAACGAGTGCTTTATACTAAAGAGCAGCCGTGCCACTATCTTGGCTCGTTACGATGCCGACCTACAGTCAGTTGTAAGAGTAAAGGAGGATTTGAAGGCATACGGTATCAGCGGACGAAGCGCAGAGCAGAAGTTTGCTTTGGATGCCCTATTGAACAATGACATCAAACTAGTGGCTGTCTCAGGTAAGGCAGGTACAGGTAAGACATTGTTGGCACTTGCGGCAGCATTGCAGCAGAACAAAGATTACAAGCAGATCTTGTTGGCACGTCCAATCGTAGCGATGAGCAACAAAGACCTTGGATTCTTGCCAGGCGACCAGAAGCAAAAAGTTGCACCATACATGCAGCCTCTATTCGATAACTTGAACGTTATCAAGCGTCAGTTTGGAGCAAACAGCAAGGAACTTGCGTTGCTTGACGAGATGCAGAAAGAGGAGAGATTGGTGATCGAGGCATTGGCATTCATCCGTGGACGAAGCCTTTCTGACACATACGTAATCGTCGACGAGGCACAGAACTTGACTCCACATGAGATCAAGACTATCATCACTCGTGCAGGAGAAGGATGTAAGATGGTCTTCACAGGAGACGTTCAGCAGATTGATGCTCCATACCTTGACATGCAGAGCAACGGTTTGGCTTACATGATTGACAAGATGAAAGGTCAGGAGATCTTCGAGCACGTCAACCTAGTCAAGGGTGAGCGAAGCAAGTTGAGTGAGATTGCAAGTAAATTGTTGTAATAACGATAACGCTGACGTTAACGTTAACATTGACAAATATCAAGGGTGAAACCGATGGTTTCACCCTTTTTTTGTAATATTGCAAAAAATCGTATCATAGAATCAAATGAAAAAACAATTATTTTTGTCTCTCTTAATACCTTTTCTCGGATTTTTGGGATCTATCATAGCCAATCAATTGTTTTTATCTTTAATATTCACGGCTATATTTGTTGTGGTCGTGCAATTAAACAAACAGAACATTTACAAACAAGAAAACAAGAAAAACGACTCTGGCAAGACGTCTGAAAATGAAGACGGAGATGATTTCTTATTTCTAGTCTCCAAACTTGTGGTCTACACAGCCAAATATTGTGGAAACGATAAACTTGGAAAAGCCACACAAAACAAAATTAAGGATTTATATGCCTACAAAATCAAAAACATTCAAAAACTTGCAGATAAGTATGCCGATTTATATAAATTAATCGAGCTTGCTAAATACGTAGAAGTATCAAAAGATGATTTATATTCACTATGTGAAAAAATAAAAACAAAAAATACATACAGAGACAGTTGGCATTCTAACATGCAAAATAAGATTTTAGGAATCTTATTCTCCGCTGTCTATCAAAACCCAAAATGCGATCCACAAAAGTGCGACTCCATATTGCGTGAGATTTCTGACAGGTTAAAAATTATTGAATATCTATTTAATGAGAAAAAATCAGAATACGACAAAAAACAGGAAAGAGAACAGCAAAGTAATTCATGGAGATCAAAGAAAAAGCAAAAGGAGGAGAATGACAGCGAAGATGAAAATCATGACTACAAATCTGACTCAGAGACATTTGTATCTCTTACGCTTGAGTTGTTAGTTGAAGCCATGAAAGTGGACCGTTCGAAAATGGTCTGCGAACTCGACGTCGTCAAAGCATTTATATTAAAATACGACAAAGAGCATTTCCAAGAGAGAGTTTTGGAAGTCAAAAAGTATTTGGGATATGAATACGTCGACTTGAATGTAGATGAAGCATGCAAAAGGATCAACAAGCAGTACCGTCAAAATTATACAAGACGAGAAGAGATATTTAGGGTTTTAGTGGAAATCGTCTATGCGGATGAGACATGCAACAATGCTGAACTACAATTCTTGAAAAAGGTGGCAAAATTGCTTAAGGTCTCAAAAGGATCATACGATTTTATGCGAAGCCAGTATGAGAACCGTAAGAAAAAGAAAGAGAAAGAACAAAAGAAAAAAGACAAGGAAAATAAACAAAGAAGCAATAATCATTCTCAAGGGAATAATGGGCAAGACCATTCGCAGAGCAATAATAAGAATAGCCAAGGCAATTCACAACCAAGATATTCAAGTGAACTGGAGAAAGCGTATGCAGCGCTTGGAGTCGACAGAGATGCCACAGACAAAGAGATCAAAGCGAGCTGGCGAAATCTTATGCGTGTCAACCATCCTGATTTGATGGAGAGCAAAGGTGCCGACGCGGTACGCAAAGCCAATGAGAAATG
>DCIP01000084.1 GCA_002317115.1 Candidatus Scybalocola fimicaballi | reverse complement strand
TGCTTCATTCCGACCATGCTTATCCTGCTTATCAGATCTACGTCGGAGCAAGCTACGAGAAGAATCCATCTCTTGCGCAGTCGGTCGGTACCGTCGCAGCATATAAGATTCCTGAATTGGTAGAGAGATTGGTTAGACGTTACGTAGAGACAACTCAGTTGGCAGATCTTCTGTTTGGTGGAGAAGGAAAGCAGTCATTGTCGTTTGGCAAATGGTTACGTTCACCACTCGGACAGAACGAAGCATCTAAGTTGGTAGCAGAATACGCAAATGTTCCGCTATTCTCAGAAGATAAGAATTACTATTTCGACTGGGGAAGCAACGACGTCTTCAATGTCACAAAGAGAGGAAAACCAGAGTGTTCTGCCGGATTATTTGATATGATCACCGTCGATCAGGAATCAATCAAAGAGGCATTGGGCAAGAACAATTATAATGTCATCTTCCACGCATCAAGAATGCTTCTTGTTACACGTGGATTGGATCCACAGCAACCGGCAGACGTCTTCGACGCATTCATCGAACATTTCATCAATGCTGGTTACGTCGACGATTCATTCAAATCACTTGTGCTTCAGGCCAAGCAGGATGGAGAAAACGGTAATTACGACGGCGAGAAAGCCAAAGCCTTGGCAGATGCAGTCAACGGACTATATGCAAATATGAACGACGCATTACAGTTTAAGAAACCCGTAGAGACGGGGAGTTCCCCGTCTCCCTTAGATGTGCGTGAAAATGCCTCTGTTGAACCTACAAAGGAACAACCAAAGATTAGCGGTCCTGCCGTGACAAGATCAAAAGATCTTCGTGGCGTATTGTGTCCAATGAATTTCGTCCGCACAAAACTTGAGCTTGCAACCTTGCAGTCAGGCGACGTGTTGGAGATTCTTCTTGACGATGGCAAACCAATTGAGAATGTGCCAGGATCAATTCGTTTGGAAGGACATACAGTTATCTCAGAGAAACAACAGCCAGAAGGTCACTGGCAAGTATTGATAAAGAAGAAATAAGATGAAAGTTTATTTGTGCCAAAAATGATTTTCAATCTTTTCATAGAGTCCATGTGGTGTGAATCACGTGGACTTTTCATTATGAATTATTATTCCTCCGGTATCGGCAAATCATACGGAGCATCTTCCAATGACTCGCACATACGGTTGATGAAATCCTCAGTAATGGCTGTTTTCCACTTTGTTGTCTTTACTGTTCGCTCAAAATCAAACGTAGGATCAAAACGGTAGTTATCTGTAGTGGCAATCTTGACATGCTCATTATCGTCGTCGACATACCACACCAATTTATCTGGAATATCATTGAATGGATACTCTGACTTTAAGATCTTGTGCAAATCTGATTTACAAGTATCAAGAGTCTCTTGCAAGATTCCCCAACGCTTCAAGTCAAACTTACGTACCATCTCAGCAGTAAACTCAAAAGCGCGCTCATCACGTATAGCCTTAGTCATCTCGTCATAATCGTCAAGTTTGGCAATATATTTATCCACCAACTCTGTCATAATCGAATCAGGAGTGCCAACAAACGCACGGCTTCTCACTGCTTTCAATGCCTCTTTTGCTTCCGACGTCGCTGTCTGCTCCAATTCAGTCTCACATTCCGCATACATCAAAAGGACGTCAGCATAACGGATAATTGGCAAATCCACACCTGAATATTTCTGCTTTCCCGTGATCACAGGCACAAGCCACTCACGTCGGAACTTACCGATAGAGATATTGTTAGGCGAACTAACCTTCTCTTTTCCTGAACCTTCGTATTGAGTAAGGGATAGGGAAACATCACGTCGCACATCAAAATGATTATATTTATGGAAATGCGACGCGGGAACAAGCACTCCACATTCACTTGATCCATACGGTGAGCCATCAGCGTGTTTTTTGCCTACAAAATAGCCTAATTCACCACTGTTTCCCTTCGACATCGCAATCTCAAAGATAATCTCGTCGGTATTCTTATACGACATTATCTTGCGGAAAATCTGCTCGTAATTATCCTCCAAAGAGTAATTACCTCCGTCGATCACCTCTTTACACCAATCCTTCGCCAACTCAATATAATCGTTGCGATCCGACGGTGCTGACTGATGATCATCTGTCATGTGGTAGCCAGCACGATAAAGTGCTATTCTTGCGCCCAACGATCTCGCCGCATCTTTCGATACTCTCGACGGCGATGTTGTCTTCTCTGGAAGGAATTCTATCGATTCTGAAATGTCTGCTAAGATATGGTCGAGAATCTCCTTACGATTAGTTGTAGTGTTGTAGTTGGAATTCTCGTCAAGAACGAATGGCACATCTCCCCAATTACGAACCAACTCAAAATAGAGTAGGGCACGGATAGTCAATGCCTCGCCTTTATAGCATAACAATGTCGCTTTGTCTTGATTTGTCGACGCAAGCAAACGACTGTTATTGACACCTTCAATGAAACTATTTGCTTCTCTGATAGCAATATAAAGTGATTCCCAAACGGATTTCAATTCAGTGTTGTACGGCGTCGCAACATATCTCGCTATGGCACGACGTCCGTTATCAGTATCTCCACTGATACACTCTGTATCAGAATTCAAACTAAGATAATACGACAATTTCTTGCCATACAGATTGCCGGACGACAACTGTACGTAAACTCCATTCAAAGCCTGTTGAGCAAGTGGAGTAGCATCAAAAACCTCTGTTTGGGATAGGGTAGACGGTGATTCAGACTCAAAGTCATCTTTACATCCCGTCGCACCAATTAAGAATGAAGCGGCAACACAAGTTGCTACGCATCTGCTTTTCCAAATGCGTGTTCCTAAAAAATTTGTGTTAAATTGCCTAAAATTCATCCTTTTTTGTTTTCGTAGCGAAGCGTTTCGTCTTCGTCTTCCTATTCGTTTTCGTCTTCGTTTTCGTTAGGACAACCCCATTTCCGCTGCAATCTTGTGCATCAACTCAAGAGCCGCATTACGGTCGTTGGGAATAATTCCATCTAGTATGGCATCTTTCAACTTCTCCTTGATCTCTCCCACCTGACGACATGGAGGAAGGTTGAAAGTGGTCATAATTTCATCGCCAGAGACAGGAGGCTGGAACATTCTGATGTGATCCTTCTCCTCAATCTCCTTCATCTTAATGCGAAGATCCTCATAATTCTTATGGAATCGTTCACGTTTAAAAGCGTTGTTGGAAGTGATATCCGCATGACAAAGAATCATCAAATCATCGATGTCATCGCCAGCCTCAAAAAGTAGACGTCGGATCGCACTGTCTGTGATATCATCCTCAATAAGATTGATCGGACGCATGTGAAGCAACACAAGTTTCTGCACGTATGCCAACTCATTACCAAGCGACAAAGTGAGTTTCTTGAATATCTTTGGCACCATCTTTGTGCCGACGTATTCATGACCGTGGAAACTCCATCCGTGGCCATCCTCCCACTTCTTACACTTAGGTTTTCCTATATCGTGGAGCAACGCTGCAATTCTAAGCCACTCATTATCACTCTCTTTTGCAGTGGAGTCGACCACCTGCATAGTGTGGTGGAAATTATCCTTGTGGCCTCGACCATCTCGCGTCTCAATACCTGATAATGCGGCAATTTCAGGAAGGGTATGTTTCATCAAGCCAGTGTTGAGCATGTGATAAAGGCCGACGCTTGGACGTGGACTCTTCATAATCTTAACAAGCTCATCCTTCACACGCTCCATCGAAATAATTTTGATTCTTTCGCTATCCTTAACTATCGCATTATAAGTATTTTCTTCGATGTACATCTCCAAAGTCGACGCGAATCTAACGCATCTCATCATACGAAGAGGATCATCTGAGAATGTGATGACGGGATCGCATGGAGTACGAAGAATCTTATTCTCTAGGTCGGAAAGACCGTTGAACAAGTCAATCAATTCACCCTTTTGTCCACAAGACAAACGAATACACATGGCATTCAACGTAAAGTCTCGACGAGTAAGGTCGTCTTCAAGAGTGCCTGGCTCACATTCAGGGTTTCTGCTGTCGTGACGGTAGCTTTCCTTACGTGCAGTGACAAACTCAAGTTCATTCTTTCCCCATTTCACCTGAGCAGTACCGAAATTTTTGAAAACAGAGAGATGAGCGTATTTGCCGATTTTATTCTTGACTGCTGTGCTTAATATTTCGCTGGAATCCTTACCAATTGTAAGTACGTCGATATCTTTACTTGGTCGACCAAGAATAAGGTCTCTTACATATCCACCAACTACAAATGCCTCAATACCAAGACTTTCCGCAGTTTCCGAGACCAATTTAATACTCTTATCTTCAAATATTTTACAAAAATCTACCATCATTGACAATTTACAAGGCAAATTTAAGAAAAATTATGAAAATTGTGAAATTATATATTACAGATAAAAAAAGAGCCATTACATTTTATGTAACAGCTCTGTATATTCAACTATTTTTTTACTTTTACTGGTCTGATTTGGCAACCATAATAACGTCTTACACTAATAGTCGAAACATTCGCTTCATCTTCAATATAACTGTGTTGAGACATCATGTAGCCTAAAGCGTCATTGTCCGAATCTGATAAATTACGGCTAGATGACCAATAAGTGCAGTCCTCTCCAGAAATGTGATCCATATATTTCATTCCTGAAACAGGAAGAAATATCCATGACGCATTTTTTGCCATAAATCTGCATCCGTACACGCCTTTATACTCCATCCAAGTACATTCGCAATATTGTTTTAATTCATTCCATTGCTCAATGGTTGGTATCTGACAACCTGCCCCTCGCTCTACAGTAACAGCATCATCATCAGGCTCTATGACATACTTATCGTCTATTCCCTGACAATACTTGCTCATTTTTCTATAATCGCCATCACTCCATTTATAAGTGTTCCATTCATAATATTCTTTGGTTGAGGTTTCTCCCCACGAATAATAGCCACCTACCTCATTTACATTTTCAGCCCCAAGATTGCGATTAGCCCATAATGTTCCGCTAGGAAGTCCAAGATCAATATAGACAAATACCTCTCTTGTGCCAAGACGAACTTGTGTAACACTATCAACTTCATATTTTACAACTGATCCGTCTGTTTGTTTTACGCACATATATGTTTCAGCAGCAATGAATCCAGAAATCATAAATGATACTGCTAAAGCGAATAGTATCTTTTTCATTTTTTACTATTTTAAATAATTAAATTAATGCTCTCATTTTAAGTATTCAACTGATTTTATGCCAAAGAGTGCATCTTCTCCAAGTTCAATACCTCCTTTGTAATTATCGATCTTCATATTGAGGTTAGAACAAGATCTAAATGAAGCGTTAGATAATGTAGTAACTGAGTTTGGAATTGTTACACTAGTCAATTTTCCACAAGCTTCAAAAGCCTGAGTTCCTATATATGTAAGACCTTCTGGAAATTCAAGTGAAGCTAGATTGTCACAACTGAAGAATGTAGCTTTTGGAATAGATTCAACACGAGGAGGAATGACGATACTTGTCAGACTATCAGCTTGAAAAAATGAATATGAGTAAATTATCTTAACACTTTCAGGAATTGTAACGTTCGATAATTTACTATAAGAAAAAGCATAACTACCAATGCTTGTTGTATTATCAGGAATTGTAAATTCACCAGTCAAAGCAGCTGGGAAATAGGCTAAAGAAGAATAATTGTACAATACTCCATCAATAGATTTGAATGATGTATTCTCGGGATCTACATAATACTCTTCCATACTTGTACATTTAGAAAATGCTGCTTCGCCAAGAGTTGATAGTTTTGCAGGCAATTCAACCTTCTTTAGACTTGTACATCCAAATAATCCGTATTCATTAATAGTAGTTAATGTAGATGGAAAATGAATCTCTTCTAGTGCAGAACAATATGCAAGAGCATTATATCCCACACGAATGAATCCTTCAGGCAGATCAAGACGCTTCAAGCTTGTACAATTATAGAATGTTTCGTCACGTAATACAACTACTTTTGACGGTATATTAATAGTAGTCAGTTTGTCACAACCCTTAAATGCCATAATTCCGATTAAATCAACACTCTCAGGTATAAATATGGATGTTGCGGGATAATTCAAAAATGCTTTATTTTCTATCGACTCGACATTGTAGACTTTTCCGTCTATCTTAATTTTTTCTGGAATCTCTATCTCAGTAACTGAACTATCCCTTACACCTTCTACAGATGCAAAATCAGAGTAAACTTTGAAAATTAATGGTGTTTCTGATTCATTTATGACAGGCTCTTCGTACTGATAATATACTTCACGGACATTAGCCACATTAAATGTGTCTATTGTTCCGTTTTTTAGATCAACATACATCTCTGATACTGCAAATGTAGGTACAATGAATGTAGATAGAGCAACTAAAGTAAACAAACTCTTTTTCATTAAATAATAATTTATATTCGACATCTCTATTAATAAATACGTTTTAATTCCTCATTCACCATTATTCCTATACTCACTCGGAGTCACTCCATATTTAGCCTTAAAGACACGTGAGAAATAGCGTTGGTCGGCGATTCCAATTTCGATGGAAATCTGCTGGATATTCATATTGGTTGTCTTCATCAACTCGACTGCTTTGCGTAGTCTTACATCACGGATGACTTCGTTTGGAGTCAGACTGAAATATGTCTTGCACTTAGCAGATAGGGCAGTGCGGGAAATCTTCAACTTCTCGGCGAGCATATCCACCGTCGCATCACAGTCAGGAAGAATAGCAGTGACAGCTTCAATGATGGCACTTGCTTCTTTCATATCCGGAGTCTCAGCATCTTTTTCTTCGACGACGATATCCTTGTCTGCTTCAATCAACGACTTCTGATAGAAGCGTTGGAGCATCTCTCTTTCGGAAATTATGTTGGCGATGCGGGCTTTCAAGTATGCCATACTAAACGGTTTGGTAATGTAGTCGGAAGCTCCAATCTTAAGGAGATCAAGTTTGCTCTGCATGTCTGTTTTGGCAGTCAGCATCACCACAGGAATATGTGAAGTCTCAGCAAACTGTTTCACTTCAGCACAATATTCCTGACCATTCATGTGAGGCATCATAATATCTGTGATAACCAAATCTGGCAAGAATTTCTTCGTCTTTTCTACACCGATTTTACCATCCTCAGCCTCAATTATCTCGTAATCTCCAGCCAAAGCGTCCACAATGAAGCGTCGAAGCTCCTCATTATCCTCATTGATCTGAATCGTGTAATTACTATGCGAAGAGACAATGTTTGTTTGTGTGGAATCCTCGTCGTAAACATTTTTCTCAACGTATGACGAATTGGTCATAGGAATCGTAACAGTGAACTTAGTGCCTTTGTCTTTCTCACTATCGACGTTGATATTTCCACCATGTTTCTCAACAATCTCTTTAACAATCGACAGTCCGATGCCTTTGCCTTCCTCCATATTATGGCTGTTGGTCACGAATCGGTTAAAGATGTTTTTTAGCTCTTTCTTATCAATTCCACATCCATTGTCGGTGACAGTCAAGATAAGATTGCCAGCAGACGAATTTGCTCCGATAATAATATTGCCGTCGGCAGAAGTGAACTTCATCGCATTCGAGACGAGATTAATCATCACAGTCTCCATCTTATCATAATCGGCAATCACAGGCTCGTCGCCAACACTATTGGCAAAAGACAGAGTGATATTCTTGTCCTGTGCTTTCGACTGGAAGATTTTCGACAAACTCTCAAAAATCTCAGAGACATTGAATTTCTTCAGATTCAACTCAATATGATGCGACGAAAATTTACTGAAATCAAGAAGCTGGTCGATCATCTTCGTCATTCGCTGTGCATTCTTATTCATCACGCTGACAAGCTGCTGCTCCTCTTCAGTGAGCGTTTGGCTTGCACTAAGTTTTTCAATCGGAGCGGAAATCAATGTCAACGGAGTACGGATCTCATGTGATATATCAGTGAAGAATCTCATTTTCTCCTCACTCATCTCAGCATCAAGCTCCATCTTAGTCTGCAAACGGTAGAAACGAGAATAGGCGTAAACAATTCCAGCAATTATCGCGCATAGAATCAAGAAATAAAGGACATAAGCCAATGGAGTCTCCCAATTCGACGGAAGGATTGTGATGTTGATTGTTCTCTCTTTACTACTCCAATTTCCATCGCTGTTAGTGCATCTTATTGTCAACTGATATTTGCCGTATGGAATATTGGTATACGACAATGTCGGCTCATTAGTATAAGTCCATTTCTCACTGAACGGAGATAGACGGTAGGCATAACGAATCTGAGAATCGTAACGATGATCAGTGCTGGCAAAACGTAGAGAGAAATCTTTATTGTCGTGTCCCAACACTATTGCAGATATCTTATTGATGTCATCTATTTTTTTCTCGTCATCTGTTCTTCTCATTAATTTAAACTCAGACAAAATGATAGAAGGCTCATAATCAATCTGATGCAATGCAGAAATATTGACTATATAAAAACCTGTATTCGACGCGATTGTCACCATATCTTGTGTATGGCGTTTGATTGAATTGCTGTTTAAGACTGAACCGTTACCAAAATTAAAGAACTGTGTCTTATTGCTCTTGCTGTTGATCATCACAAATGATTTCTGAGTCAAAACACAAATATTGGAGTTTTTGGTAGGGTAGAGAGCCAACACGATCTCCGAATCCAACGGTTTCTCCATCAAATCCATCTTCTGTAGCTCAAGTGGAACACCAAGCATACGGTCGCTACCACAGTAATAGATTCCACCACCAAAAGTGGAGATCCAAATCTTATGTTCGTCATCTTCCTTAATATCCGTAATATAAGAATATTGAAGATTGGTAGTCTCGGAATCGTAGAAGAAGAATTTTATATCACGTGGATTTGCGAACTGATTGTCGAGAAGTGTGATACCATCAGGAGAACCTAACCATACAACTCCCTGATAATCCTCAAACAAACAGTTGATTTTGAATAGAGTAGGAGGATATGAGAATTTCCACTCGTTCTCCATCGTGATAAAACTGTCTTTAGCCGACTCCACGAGCAACATCAGTCCTTTTCTTTCCGTTGCCACCCAAATATTCTTACGTGAATCTTCCAGGATGTCAGTCACAATACAGTTTTGCTTCTTATATTTAGTTGATTTATACTTGTTTCCATCCTTTGACAATCTATAGACTCCGTTGTCTCCACCAAGCCATACACCACCTTGACGGCTAGGCTCAATTGTATTGATCTTGTCAAATACGGTGTGGAAGGACTCAGTCGAACCTGTTTCTGAAAGGAATTTAATAGTTCCATTGGGCGACATGATCGCAACCTCCGAACTCTGCAATGCAATCCACACATTACCTTCGGTATCAGTAGCCGTGCAGACTACATCATTAAAAGTGGAATATGAATCTACGCTGGTGATATTGTGACGTATAAATGAAGGGTTACCCTCCACTTTTTTTATCAAAGCACCTCCTTCGATACTCCAACTTACGCCAACTGTGTCGGCAGCAAAAAAACTGCTTGATTTAGGCAGCTTTAGATCACCCGCGTCGACTTCATCTTCTTTATCAAAAGGAATTTTTAGATTTTTATTAGGAGAACTTAGGTAGAGATTTTTATCCACATCAAGCGTAATATCAGTGACATAGACAAAATCCGTGGCATTATTTTCAGGATTAGGATAAAGCTTAAAACTCTCATCAGTGGCATTAAACAAGAATACCTGGCCATTATTGTTGAGCAAGGCAAACTTAGATTTGTCGATGCAGAGAATCTTTATAAACTGATTACTGATAGAGGTAGTGAAATCCGACGGGTTAGCACGATAAGTCTTGAACTGATAACCATCGAATCTACAAATTCCGTCGAGAGTAGACACCCACACAAAACCATCTTTAGAATTTGCCACGCCAGTAGCCATAGAAGGTAGACCGCTGTTGTGCTCCGAAAATCTTTCGGTATGCATAACCTCGGCATTAACAAGGCAAATAAATAGAGATAAAATTAATGTGAAGATGTAACGATGCACCTCTTTAATTATAAAATCCCTTATAGGCGTTTTCACGCCTACAAGGGAGTCTAAAAATCTAATTCTTTATATGAGAGAGATTATCATATAACATTCTAAACTCGTTATACTTTAATCTCTTAGTCATAAGCGTTTGATTGAATTTGATATCAATTATCTGTCGAAGCTTACTCTCTGACCCTTCTTCTCATCGTTGATCTTACCCTCGTCGTAAACAAGATTACCATTAACGAAAGTCTTCTCAACCTTGTACTGAAGCTGCTCGCCAACCATTGGAGACCAACCACACTTGTAAAGCAAGTCTTTCTCTTCGATTGTGTATGGATCATCTGGAGAAATGATCACAAGGTCGGCATAATAACCCTTTCTGATATATCCACGCTTCTCCAACTTGAAAATCTTAGCTGGATTGTGACACATCTTCTCAACAACCTGCTCACGAGACAAATTGCTCTTCTTTGCAAGCTGAAGCATCATAGGCAAAGTGTGCTGGATGCTTGGAATACCTGAAGTGGCAGTCAACGCGTCGCCCTGCTTCTGGCTCAATAGGTGAGGAGAGTGGTCAGACGCTACTGTATCTATGCTTCCCTGCTCAAGACCGATAAGCAAGTTTTCACGGCTCTTCTCCTTCTTGATAGCTGGATTACACTTAATCTTTGCACCCAAGCGCTCGTAATCATTCTCGTCGAACCATAGGTAGTTAGGACAAACCTCTGCTGTGATCTTCTTATTCTCGATATCAGCGTTACGGTCGAACAATGCGATCTCTTTCTTAGTTGACAAGTGAAGAACGTGAAGCTGAGTTCCATACTTCTTAGCCAAGTCGATCACGTATGATGTACACTTGTAGCAAGCGTCGGAAGAACGGATATTCATGTGCTCAAAGATAGGAATTTGTCCTTCTGGATACTTAGCCTTGATAGCCTCTGCATTTGCGTTGATCATCTCAACATCCTCATTATGAGTCACTACAGGAACCTTAGCCGATGCGAAGATATCCTCCAAACTCTTCTTTGAGTTTACAAGCATTCCGCCAGTGCTGATGCCCATGAAGATCTTAACTCCAGCAACTGACTTAGGATCAAGGTTCTTGATCTCGTCTACATTCTCGTTTGTAGCTCCGATATAGAAACCGTAGTTAGTCAAACACTTCTTGCTTGCGATCTCAGCCTTCTGCTCAACCATAGCAGCAGATGTAGTCTGAGGATTAGTGTTTGGCATATCAAACACAGTAGTCACACCACCAGCAACGGCAGCACGGCTCTCGCTTTCGAAATCACCCTTCTCAGTTAGACCTGGCTCACGGAAGTGAACGTGAGTATCAATTACTCCTGGCAAAACCCACTTGCCATCAGCGTCAATAACTGTAGCGCTCTTCAAAACGCTATCTGGAATATTGTCTCTGAAAATCTTGGAAATCTTCTCGCCCTCGATTAATAGAGAACCTTTATATGAGGTGCCATCATTGATAATCTTGGCATCCTTAATCAATATTGTATTCATATCTAATAAGTTTTTTGCTATTTATTTACTCTGCTTCTGTGGATATTTCTTGAATAAGCTGCGAAGACGCAATCCAATCACACCGAACAATGCCTCTCCGAAAATTCCTCCTGACATCTTTGATGTACCTAACACACGGTTGATGAAGATGATTGGTACCTCAACGACCTTGAATCCACATTTATAAGCTGTGTATTTCATTTCAATCTGGAAACCATAGCCTTTAAGCTTGATCGTATCCAAACCGATTGTTTCCAACACCTCTCGTCGATAACATTTGAATCCGGCTGTAGTGTCGTGGATGTTCATTCCTGTGACTATTCTTACATACTTCGACGCGAAATACGACATCAAAACTCGTCCGATTGGCCAGTTCACAACATTCACTCCTGTAACGTAACGTGAACCGATTGCAACGTCAGCACCGCCTTCGTTGCAAGCCGCATACAACTTACTCAAATCTAAAGGATTGTGTGAGAAATCAGCATCCATCTCAAAAATGAAATCATACTTCTTCTCTATAGCCCACTTGAATCCAGTAAGATACGCTGTACCCAAACCAAGTTTTCCTGCTCTCTCAATAATAAACAGACGGTCGGAAAACTCCTCTTCCATCATCTTCTTGACAATGTTAGCTGTACCGTCTGGCGAACCGTCGTCAATGATCAAAACATGGAAATTCTCAGGCAATTCAAAGACTGCTCTGCATATATTCTCCACATTCTCTTTCTCATTGTATGTCGGTATTATAACTACGCCGCTCATTTCATTTTATATATTTCTATGCAAATATAGTGAAAACAATTCAATATAAAATCGGTTTGCCGTTCTATTAAGTTTGTTTTTAAACATAAAATCAAAAATTTATCAATGTATTGACTTAATATATTATATAAAACAAAAAACAGCGTCTAAAATTAAACTTTGACGCTTGGAAAACTCACAAACTAGTTTGTTTCATAAAACCCTTAACGGGGAAAACTCTAACATTTGAAAACTATCTCAATGGTTTTCTTTTTTAATTATCCTCATTAAGAGTTTTAAGACATCTTGATGACTGTTTTCCCGCCACTTTATTATTTTAATGGCGATTTTTGTTTATATACTAAAAAGCCTTAATTGTATTGTTATTGCGATCATAATAATATCTTTCAATCTCAGCTTTTGGGAATGAACCAAAATTCACTAAAATTCCCACAGGAAACTCCGTTGCCCGAAGATATCCAAACAATTGAATTCGTTCTTTATCACTTAGTTTCGTTATAGATTTACACTCTATAGCGATATTACGTCCTTGTTTTGGAACCATAATATCCAGTTGAATATGACTTGAAAGTTTAACTCCTCTAAATTTTGGGAAATGATGATATTCTCGTACCGCATCTTTATAACCAGCTTCTTTAAGAGCAATTAATAATGACTCTTGGAAAATCGGTTCTGGCAAACCAGGAGACAACTCTTTATAAGTATTATGCATGCATCCAATTACATCATAACAAAAATCGACTAAACTTTGTCTTAAACAATTATTTAATTCTTCTTTTGCAATATACATAACCAATTATTAGTTAAAATAATAAACAACGTCTAAATTAGAAAAACTCACAAACTCGTTTGCTTCAGAAAACCCTTAACAGGGTAAACTCTAACATTTAAAAACTTACTCTCTTGTTTTCTTTCGTTTTTATTTTCCGCGTTAAGCGTTTTAAGACATCTTGATGGCTGTTTTCCCGCCACTTTATTATTTTAATGGCGGTTTTCTGTTCATATTAATCCATCAATATTTCATGATTTTCCTGCAAATCGGACATCTCAGGCAATTGCTCTTGTCGCAATAGTTTTTTCGTAACTCAATCAATGCCTGGCTCTCCGACGCATCTTTGGCCTCTATTCCTAATTCAGCCCAAGATTTCGTAATGTTATTGATCTCCGTCGGCACCGTCTCCAATATCTCAATCGCCCATTCTTTTTTGCTCTCATCATTGTTTTGCACTCCATACGCAAATACGGCAGGTGCAACAGCATTGATTATCAACGCATTCTGCATCTCAACACCGATCTCTTTCTTCCTGGCTTTACTCTCTTTGCCAAACTTATAATGTGTGAGCCAATAGTCTGAGACTTCTATCTCAAACATCTTCTTGATCTCCTCAATATCGCAAGAGTCTATGATATGCGTGAACATTCTAAGCCGACGAAACAACAACTGGGAAATCTGAGAAATCCTTATGGTTGGGAATGACGGTGGTCTCATCTTGCTGTATTTCCACTCTGTGCCGTTCATCCTCTTGATATCAAATGAAGCCGACGCGGATTTATAAAACAATCGTAGTCTGTCGACGTAATCGTCATCACCGTCGTCGAGCATACCAGCCGCGCCATAGAGTAGGGCTTCTATCTTATATTCCTCATCTGCTTTCTTGCCGATGATGTCAAGAGGTACTCGTTGGGCAAGGGTTTCAAACGGTTGCTGATTGACATTTCCTCCCATTGTGCGACAGATGAGAATGTAGAGCATCTCATCCCACGTCGTCTTTAAATTATTGATATTCTGAAGAAGGATTTCAGCTCGTCGTTCCATTCGTTCAAAAAGTAAACTGCTAAATTTCAAACGAATATCTGATACAAACTCCGGTTTCCAAAAATGTGAGCATTTGATATCTGATGGCGACGACGCAATCTCTTGAGCCACTTTAGCCGCTTTGTCTGATATTCTAAGCATCACCGTCGGAATACGTTCTCCATTCTTACGCAATATATCCTCATCAGCGTCGCCAACCACATGAAGAATCACATTGTCGTATCTGCCATCCACGTCATGGTTGTGCTTTTTCCAATCCGACGACCTGACATGCAGTTCCACATTTCCAACCCATGTCAAACGATTTATCTTGACTGTGGCATTGAAAAAATCAGGTCCAGCCGACTGATTATGCATTCCGGGATTTATCACTTCTACAGATTCGCCATCAGTAGTGACGAGCGGCTCCTTATACAGGTGGTGCTTCCAAATGTACTGTAATACTTCTTCCTTCATTGTCTAAACTACATTCAATTAATTTTTTTGCAAATATAATCTTTCTATTTCACAATCTCAATTTTCCAATCTAAATAATTAATAAAAAAACCGGACTACTTTCGTAATCCGGCATATCTATAATCTATCGTTTGATGATTATTTGTAAGAATTAAAAACGTAAGGAGATGAGAATGCAAATCTACCTTCTTCTTTCTGCGAAAGCTCAAGAATCTTGACATCTTCCTCGTTTGTTGCTACTTCTGGACGAACATAATAGACTTTAGACTCTGCTCCGTTTACAATCGATTTAACGTTGTAAGTACATTGACATTTTTGCCATGAGCTTCTGTCGCTGCTGTCGAATACATTGACAATGATAGTGTCACCTTTGAATGTCATATCCATCTTAGGAAGAGATCCACATATAAGTGTCGCATTCTCGATGTTGATCTCAATCTCTTGCTTCGACTTGTCATACTTGTAGACTAGTTCAGGAAGCTTATAGTTATTCTCATCAACAGCTGCACGAGTCTCTTCTGCAACTGGTGATCCCAAACAATCACTTGCACTTACAAATTTTCCAGAAAGCTTAGATGTTGTACTTCCATTGGAATTGTTGTTTGTTTTGTTCTCGACTTTGCTGTCGTTGTTTTCATCCTCGTCTTCGCATGAGATGAAATTGAATGCAGAAACAACTAACAAGCTGATATATAATAATGTCTTTTTCATAGTTCTTCAAATATTATAAAACAATAAACATTAATCTGTCAGGTATTAAAGTTCGCCTTCACTCTTTTGTGATAGTTCCAACACTTGAAGTTGATCCTCTTCAAACATTGTCTTCGGACGAATATAATAAACCTTTGATTGTACGCCCTTCACTTTTGCAGCAATGTCATAGACACACATACAGTCTGCATGAACTCCGCTTGTATCTGCATTATATGGCATATAGATAATTGTGTCTCCAGAGAATTCAAAGTCAACCATAGGGATTGATGCACATTCAAGAACTGAACGCTTAAAGGTCAAATCCAACTCGCCTTTTGACTCATCAAACTTGTATGAGATAGATGATCCATACATACCTGCTCTTGTTGTTTCATGGTCCCAAGGTGAACCTAGACAATCACTTGAACTTACAAACTCTCCAGAAAGTTTTGGTGTTGTTGTACCTCCGTTGGAATTGTTGTTTGTTTTGTTCTCGACTTTGCTGTCGTTGTTTTTCATCCTCGTCATCGCAAGAGATGAAATTGACTGCGGCGATAGCCATCAAGCCGCATAACAAAAATCTTTTTCGCATAATATATAAATTAAAAACTAACTAATAAAATACTCGATGTATTTACCTTTCGTTTGCAAATCTAAAAAAACATCTTCAAACTACGCAAAATAATCGAAAGAAAATAAAACTAATATGTTCTAAAAAATAAAAGGACCAACCCCATCAAACCAAATGGGGTAGTCCATACTCACTAAAAGATCTCAACTTTAATCTAAATTAGCGGCCACCTCCGCCGCCTCCGCCTCCAGAGTGTCCACCGCCTCCGCCATGTGAGGAGAATCCTCCTCCTCCTGAACTTGATGAAGATGATGAAGATGACAATCTATGGCTCACGTTGGAAATTCCGGTGAATGAGTTGAAATCCGTCACAACATGTCCACTCTGGTCAATTAGCTGTTTTCCAATCATTGAGACGCGGAAATAATCTGGACAGTACTTGTTCAAATCTTTGATTACCTTATCTGCCATTCCAAACAATGTGGCGTAAACAAGATACTCATCCCACATCTTCATCTCGTACTCGTCTAACATTCTCTTCTCTTTTGCGTCACGAGCATCATTTGAATAATCTTTCTGATAATTTTCCGACGCTACAATTCCTGTCTCAGTTGAACTTTTTGTCTCTGAATTTTGGATTCCGACGTCGCTACGATCCAAATTTTCTTTGTTTTCTCCTTTTTCCAAAAGTAGGCTTGAATCAGGTTCTTGCTCAGTCTCACTCAACGGTTTAACCTGGTTAACTCCTGTATCGCCCAAACTCAAGAAGTCTTCAAGATAATTCTTCAAACCGACAACTTCCTGATATTCTTGTGGTTCGATATCATTATTATTATCTTTTTTAGTTGCCTTTTCCAACTCTTTTGCTTCATCCTTATTCTTATTCAAGTATGTTTTCAATTCTCCTTTCTCAAGAATAAGGTTTTCTCCCGCTGCATTCTTAAGAATCTTATACAGCAGACTCATACAATTATTGTCGGCCTTATTATTGCTTTGGACTGATTTGATATTCCAATCCTTCGCAATCTTCATACGGTATACCATCTTTCCTTTCTCGATAGTAGAGACAATAGAGATTGCCTTATAACACATTAGTCTCACGAGGTATGCTGCGATTAGATCATCCTTGTCCTTATCAAGAATCTTGTAATTTGTATGGTCAATGATATGGAAGGCTCTGTTCAAGTCGCCATTAATGGGGATAGCTCTAAAATAATTGCTTACTGCACCCTGCATAAGTTTCTTTCGACGCCAGTAAATTCTCAACGGACGAAGGCTTATCACATTCCAAAGCAAACCGGCTCCATAAAATAAAACCAATGACGCAAAGAGATAGAACAAACCGTATCCTATCATATAAAGAAATCCCCCGACTACAATGACTAAAATAATAAAAAGTATTTCTTCCCACCATGCAGTCTCATCACAGATCACGTTTTTGCCTTGGGCATAATCCTCTTCTGTGTAATTATCAAGATAATCGCTTCCTTCAAGGGCAGTCCATTTCATTGTGCCTATAGTGTCGTTGACAACATTGGTTGAGTTGAACGCCTCTTTAGGAAACAAGCACATCACAATCATTGAATTGTCAGTGCTCAACTGCTCTAAACTCTCAGCCACAACCTTACCATCTACGAATTTGCATGTGCCATGATACTGGAATGCCCAGATTCGTGCGTTGTCTGGAGAGAGTGGGGTAGAGTCAGCCATTGTAATGGTGGTACGAGTGAACTTCGGACCAGAGGAAAGATCATGATTGACGAAACAGTGGTTGAAGCCACATCCGTCGTCGTACATTTTCACTAATCCATTGATCTTATATTCGGCTGTCCAACAATGAGGTCCCGAAGAACCGACTCCCCAACAAAGTTCGCAATCATTGTCGTAAAGGCTTTTCACACCACATTTTCCTGCCTTTTCAAATCTCGATCGATCTACATTCCACGGAGAATCGTCGGAAAGATAGTAATTCTGATCATTGTCGTAAACCTTGAAATCAGAAATCACCATGTTCCCGAAATTCTTCATCGACAGATACCATTCTGTATTGCTATCATCCACGTCGACCTTCCAACGTTCCTGGACGTAAGCGTCACCAGAACGATCCAGAACGACACGGATATCAATCGTATCGATTTCGGATGCCATTAACGCTGACGGCGATAATGCCAGCAACATCCCAATTATAGTACTTAATCTTCGCATTATCTTAATATTTGTAGTTTAATCCTTTTTTTATTGAATTATCAAAAATCAGGGTCTTCTGCGGCAATTACAGATCCTTGATCCTCAATCACGTCATCTTCATCGTTAAAATCAGTGATTTGATAAGAACTGTGATAAACCATACCAAAATAGCCAACTTTGAAATTCAATCTGATATACTTTCCGTTGGCATTCAAATATTCATCATAACTAATAGATCTGGTAGTCATCGAAGGAAAATTTGTTACTCCCAACAAGTTCATGCCTGACAACGATGGCAAAGTGTTCAAACAAAATGAATTAATTGAGGAAATTCCATCTTCATTCTCAGTACCGTCTTGGATTCCTTTGTCGGAAAAATTAACCTCAGGAAACTGAACATGATAAGAAGTGCTATTCTTGTGACGTGTAGAATAAGTACTATTCACAGGTACGGTCACATGATAAACGTCCTCTTCTTTTCCGAATTTTTCATTTCCCAAAACCAACAAAAAATTTGGAACTATCAAAAAGAGAAGAATTATTGATAATCCAGAAAGAACTGAAGTCAAGATCAAACCAGTACGTTGCAAACTGTCTTCAATACCAGTTCTCAACAAAAAGAGTTTTGCTGAGTCCAATGGCTTAACAAAGATATTGGCAAATGTCATTACGGCCACCAATCCCATGCCAACATAGAAGAAGCCAGCAGGATAGATTCTAGTCATCACATCAGAATTGAAGATATTAAATATAATGTACAAAATACCTACAATGGCAAGAGTCACATATATTGTGATTTGAATCGGCTCCAAGAACGAGGTATGGATGATTCTGTGTTTCAAATTTGCCAACTCGTCCAAATCGACACGGAATATATTAGCCAAAAGGTTCGACGACGGATATTGGCCATTCTTGTTGACGAAATGTTGGTCATACCAACTTTGGTCAGTTCCGTTCTCGAACGATTCTATCAATCCATCAAGATCTTTTGGGTCTATCTTTAAGCCGTCTACACATAGATTGTTCAACATATTCAATTCTGAATCAGAACCATCTGTTGTGATGATACCATCAAGAATTGCAAGACGGTATAGAAGGAACATTACATACAAACGATCGTCTTCAGACAAATAATAGGACAACTCCTCTGCGATTCTTTCTCCATGGATGTCATGTGAATAATGGTATGAAGAGTCTCCGTCTTTAATGCAAGTCTTATATTTACCTTCTTTGAACGCATCAACGTCGACAATAGATTCATCATATGTGTTTTTTCCACTTTTCTTTTCTCTATCAGTCAGATATTTTAGCACCTTGACAGCATCCAACTGATATTCAAGAGGCATAACCTCAACAATATAGCGGATAATCAAACGCAATTTATCTTTCTGGACCTTATGGATTCCATTGGAACGAGTCAGATATGTCATCAGATAGACAATACTCATGTGGAAACGTTTTGCGTCTTTTGCCAACAAAGCACGCATCTTTACTTTGTTTCCAGAAAAGAGTTTGTATAAACTATACTCCTTTCTGACGTAGTTTATCAAATAAATCGAAATGCCAATCGCAATGGCAAATAAAACGAAATAAAGTATGTAAAAGCTTTCCATTTTTAACATAATTATTTAATCCAAAAGACGAATATATACTAGTCTTCGCAACAATAATGCAAAATTACTAAATAATATTATATTCTCTTATCATACTCGAAAAATCAATTATCACAGAATTCTTTTATAGGGTAACGCCGTCAAGGTAAAATCTCATATTCATTCGTAATGATCACTTCTTCTTCCTCTTCAATTTCTTCATGCACTTCTCCAAATTCATCAGCTTGATTTGGGTTAGATATAGGATCAGTTGTCAATTCGTAACCACCTTTAATATACATTCCGTAATAGCCAGATTTGTAAAATAATCTGATATTCTCTTTGTAACATTTTTGAAATTTTTCATTCTTAAATCTTAAATAGTCATTATGACTAACACTTTTTGAAGAAATACTTTTATA
>DCIP01000153.1:6080-8615 GCA_002317115.1 Candidatus Scybalocola fimicaballi | reverse complement strand
GTTGAAGATATGTTTTCTCATACTATAAACTGATTATATTAATGTTTTTATTAACGTATTTATTCGCCTCCTTTTCTGAGGAAGACGGTGCAAAAATATATCTTTTTTCTGATTTAGGAATCTTTTTTCTAATCTTTTTTAATATCAAAATGAAATTTTTTATGCACATTTAATCAAAAACAAGGCTTTTTGATTGACAATATGTTAGTAAAAACTCTTAAATTTGTGCAAAATGATTTTTGATACTTTGAAAAAAGCCGTTATTCGTGCAAAATGATTTTTTTGTTTGGATTTATTGCTCTTTTTGTCAAAATGATATCTAAAGACGGTGGATTAAACAAAAAAAGAGCTGCACCCATTGGGCACAGCTCTTATTCTTTCGACTTAAAGTCTTACAATTACTTCTTAACTGCGAATGTAGTCTCAACAGCACCGTTCTTGTTAGCTGTGTCGTTGATAGTAGCAGAAGTGATTAGGAAATCTGTACCAGTTGTGTTGTTAGATAGTGCCAAGCACATAACGATGTCCTTTGCGTTAGCTGCAACACTAGCCTGACCACAAGTAGAGAATGTCTGGTTACCCTCTGCATCTCTTGTCATTACTAGGTATGAGTGACCTGCATCTGACAAAGTGAAAGCCTCGTCCTTCTTACCGTTAACGTTCTTGATTGAAAGCTCAACAACTTGATCCTTGTTTGTTAGTGAACCAGATGTGTTAGTTACCTCAAACTCGAAAGCTGTCTTACCAGCCTGGTATGCGTAGTACTTACCTCCCTTAACTACATTTAGAGATGGAGTCTTTGTTACCTCACCGTTCTCGATTTTGTCGATTACATCGTCCTCGTCGTCGTCACAAGATGTGAATGTTGCTGCACCCATAAGTGAAGCCAAGATAACTGCAAGATTAAAAATCTTCTTCATGTTAATTTGATATTTTAGTTAATAATTTCAATTAATCCTGGAATAAGGTTTTCCTTGTTTAGTCCTTTTTCCATTTGCAAAACTAAAAAACAAAACCATACTATCAAACAATATATGCAAAAAAAAGTGCTAAAAATTCTTAACAACATATTTTTAAGTGCAAAAAATAAAAAAGCACTGTTCGCAATTGAACACTAATAATACATGGCTTTATTTGCAAATGAGATCCTTTATTTGTTGAAATTAAATCATATTTTTTCGGTATTGTCTAATAACCCATATCCCAATATTTTTGCAAAGTCTTAACAATTAATGTATTTCACTATGTCATTAGAGCAGTTTGATAATATTCGCCAGGCTCTCGATATGAAAGTTCTGCTGAATCATATATATGAGTATAAAAAGGGTGTCCGACAGATGATTCTTTTTACTTGTAATGCAAAGTATGAAGAGTATGCTGTTAATCGACTTAGAAATCAGAATATTGAATTCATTGTTCAGAAAGTCGAAAATGCTAACAACATTAACATATTCTTTGGTAAAAAGGAGTGTTTGGAGGCTATCCGTATTATCGTAAACAGATCTCTTTCTCACCTTACTCCTGAAGAAGATTTTATCATTGGAGCTCTTCTTGGATACGATATCCGTTGTCAGTGTGAACGTTTTTGTGAGAGAAAACAAAAACAGTTGAAAGAGTATGCGTAGTAAATGATGATTTTTAATTGGCGTGGGGAATCGCGTCGGTTTGAATGAAATTGAATTATTAATGAATTAAAATCAAAAGGAATGAAGAAAACTATCGTGGTCTATGGAAGTTCTACTGGAACTTGCGAAGGTATTGCTGATGAGATTGCAGCAAAGCTGGGGGTTGAAGCTATTAGCGCGTCCAAACTTACTGCAAATGTCATTGCTGCAAATGATAATTTGATTCTTGGTACAAGCACGTGGGGCGTAGGTGAGATTCAGGATGATTGGTATGATGGACTAAAGGCTGTTAAGAGTAGTGATCTTACTGGGAAGACGGTTGCTATCTTTGGATGTGGTGACTCGGCAAGTTATTCCGCTAGTTTTTGTGGCGGTATGGCAGAGATTTATAATGCTGTACTTGCTGCTGGCGCTAATGTCGTTGGATCTGTCGACGCTTCGGAATATTCTTACGACGACTCAGAAGCTGTAGTTGATGGTGCGTTTGTAGGCCTTGCTCTGGATAATGACAACGAGAGCGACAAAACGCATGTACGTATTGATACATGGATTTCTGCAATCTCTCCTTTGTTATGAGAATTAAATTAATCATAATTGCCCTCATAAAAAAACAAAAAAGGAGACGCTACTATAGTGACGTCTCCATACCACGGACAGCATGAGATGTTGTTCTTGCTAAAAATTCTTAACAACATAAAAAGCCGTCGCATATCACTATGCGACGGCTTTGGGATTTCTATAATTTTATGAAAAAAAACGATCGTGTATAACGCTGTATACATTTGATTTGCCTCAAATCTATGTAGGTATAACCATATTTCCAAAGCTTTCTGCCTATTTTTATATGCTTTATGCCTACTAACATATCCCGTCGCCGACGAGTCTGCCCTTCAGCATTATTATATAAAAA
>DCIP01000153.1:3820-6015 GCA_002317115.1 Candidatus Scybalocola fimicaballi | reverse complement strand
CTACATATTATTCTTTGGATATCCTATTTTACTTTGCGATGATTGGCGCTACGTAGTTAGGCTCCAATGTCTTCTCGTCTACACATGGGAAATCGTTCTTCCATCCCCAGTGACAGCATGAGATGTTGTTCTTGCGGAACACTTCCATAATATCCTCGTACCACTTTGTGCGGATTTCCTGAGATACATGGTAAGGGTAAACTCCGAACTCACCACAGAATAGCGGCAAACCAAGTGAGTCTGCTACGTTCTTGGCGATCATGATCTCTTTCTCCATTCTGTCTGCGTCCCAAACACCGCACATGTTCTCCAAGTTCTTTCTCTCATCCTCGTTCTTGACAGTTGAGAAGAAGTCCTTGTCCACCAACACGTCGCCAGGATACTGTATCTTGCCAGTGTAATCCTTGAATGATGCCCAGTGAGCCTTGTAGTGAGTGATTACGTTAGGATTGTAGTAGTGGAAACTCAAGATTAGGTTCTTGTCGTTCTCTGGCACCTTCAAATCAGGGAATGTGCTAGGAATCTGCCAGTGGTTAGAACCGATGATGATCTTTCTTGTTGGCTCGTTTGCACGGATAGCCTTAACTGCCTTTGCGATCAACTTGTTCCAGTTCTCAGGATCTGGAGTCGTTACCTCGTTAAGAAGCTCGTATGCTACCTTGTCCTCTGGAGTGTTCTTCAAGAACTCCTGGATGTCCATCCATACTTTGATGTAGTTGTCCTGTGCCTCTTCCTTCTCAAACAATGTGTTTGCCTCACCGTTCTCGCTGTTGAAGTGGAATGAACGGATGATGTGAAGGTCACAGATCATCTTCAATCCTGTCTCGTCAGACCATTTAACTGCTGAGTCAAGAAGGTCGAAACCGATCTTGCGACGTGTAAGGTCCTCGTTGTACATTAGCTGCTCCTCGATTGGAACACGTACGAAGTCGAAACCAAGATTCTTGATCTGCTCGAAATCTTTCTTTGAGATGTAGTTTGGATCGATATCCACGCCTGTACCTCTCTGGCTCAACCAGTGGTCAAGGTTGACACCACGGTTAATAGAAAAACCGTTCTCTACTGCTGCACTTGTGTTTGTTGAATCTGTTGCTGCGTCAGCTGGCTTCTGATCTGCCTTTCCGCCTCCGCATGATGTTAGTGCCGCTACACCAGCACTTAGGATTAATCCTAAAAATTTGTTATTCATATTATATACTTTTTGTTTGCTTGGAAATTATAGACAAAAATACTAAAAAATATATAGAACGAAAAATTTCCGTAAAATGATTCGAAAAATTTGAGATTGAGATCGTAAAATTCTATAAAACCCTCTCCATGTTTACGTCTAATCTAAAGCATTCATTTGAAATTTCGTCGTATCCCCAACGTTCTCCATACAAATGTTTTTCTCCAAAATTGATGAGCAATCCAACCGGTTTTTTTGTTAGACGAAGATAGTTGCATAATTGTGCACGGTGGTCTGAGTTTATTCCTTGCACTGATTTTAATTCAAGAATGATATCTCCAACCATCATGTCTATCCGATATGTCTTGTCTAACACATGTCCATGATAATGTATATGAACGACAGATTCTATTTCATTCTTTATTCCCATGTCTGATAATTCTAAAGAAAGAGCTTCTTGATAGATTGATTCAAGCAGACCACATCTTAATTCGGAATGAACTTGCATTGCTGCACCTACAATTTTATAAATGACGTCTGTATACTGTTTAAAATCCATAAATGACTAAACTGTTAATTTTGTATTGATTGCTATATATTATGTAAAATTTTCGGACTGAATGTGCTCAATCCGAAAATTTTACGATCTCATTTCCAAATTGAATTTTACGATAAATTTACGGAAATTTTACGTTCAAAATTCAATCAGAATTTTACGTTCCCATTTCCAATCGTAAAATTATTTGAAAATCTCTTTCATTACGATGTCTGTGGCTCCACAATGCTCTCTTACGAATGCTTTCGCTACAGACGATGTTTTGCTTAATGTGTTCTGGCTCTCGTCGAACATCTCATTCAACAATGGGAATAGCTCCTGTTTGTTGTTGATTGGGAACGCTGCTCCCGATTTCACCATGTCTACTGCCTCTCTGAACTTCTTATAGTTTGGCCCAAAGAAGATTGGCATTCCGTAGACGGCTGGCTCCAAGATATTATGGATGCCGACGCCGAATCCTCCGCCCACATA
>DCIP01000153.1:0-3673 GCA_002317115.1 Candidatus Scybalocola fimicaballi | reverse complement strand
GCCTCACTTGTTACGTGTGGGGCAAGGATCATCTTGAATCCGTCGTTGTTGTTGAAATATTCGCATAGTAGATCTTCGTCGGGCTGCCATGAACTTCCTGCAATCAACACTTTTTTGTCGCCCTTAAAGGCTGCGATCTGTGGAATATCCTTTGCCTGCTTCACAATCTCACATACTCGGTCGAAACGAGTGTCGCCGGCGATAGTGACGTTGTTGATTCCAATTGAACGAAGAAGATCGATTGAGTTGGCATCCTGCACAAACAGACGGTTGAAGCATTTCAACACTTTCTTGTAGAAGAATCCGTACCACTTGAAGAATGCCTGCTCCTCACGGAAAATTGCCGACACTATATAAGTAGGGATTCTGCGTCTCTTCAAATTGAAAAGATAGTTCATCCAGAACTCATATTTGATGAAGATTACGATGCTTGGGTTTACAGTGTCCAAGAATTTCTTCACGTTGCAGATTGTGTCGAGTGGCATGTAGCAGACGATATCTGCCTGATCGTAGTTTTTACGTACTTCATAACCAGACGGAGAGAAGAATGTCAGAATAATCTTGTACTCTGGATGCTCTCTCTTGATACGCTCGATGATTGGGCGACCTTGCTCAAACTCTCCCAACGACGCTGCGTGCACCCATATATATTTAGCATTCCCGTCGACCTGATCTTTCAATTTCTTAAGCAGGTCGACTCTGCCATCATGGAACTGTTTTGCCTTCTCATTGAAAAATGAGGCAACCCATACTCCAAACTGATATAAAAGAATTGCTAAATTATAAATAATCATCTTTTTTCTATGTTTTTTATTTAATTACCGCCAATGCTGCGTTTAGTCGACGCAATGTCTCCTCCTTGCCAAGGATCTCGATGATGTCGAACATGTGTGGTCCACGTGCAGCACCGATGATTGTGATACGGAATGAGTTCATCACTGTTCCTGTGTTGTGTCCGTTCTTTTCGATCCAGTCCATCACAATCTTCTCCATATTAGCAGAAGTGAAGTCGCTGATTCCCTCAAGGATCTTGCCAAGCTCTGTCATCAATGCTGGGCTCTCTTCCTTCCAACGCTTCTTCAATGACTTCTCATCGTACTCTGTTGGAGCCTCGAAGAAGAAGTTTGTCTCTTCCCATAGGTCGGCGACGAATGAGATTCTTGTCTTCACCATTCCTACGACGCGCTCAAGTGTAGCGTCTGCCATCTCATAACCTTTCTCCTTAAGAAGTGGCTTGTACATGGCTGCTAACTCGGCGTCGCTCTTCTTGATGATATATTCGTGGTTGAACCATTTTGCCTTCTCGTAGTCGAATCTCGCGCCCGACTTGCTTACGTGGCCAAGGTCGAAATACTCTGTTAGCTCCTCAACAGTGAACAAGTCTCTGTCAAGTCCTGGGTTCCATCCAAGCAACGCAAGGAAGTTGACAACTGCCTCTGGCAAATATCCGCTCTCACGGTATCCGCTCGACACCTCGTTGCTCTTTGGATCCACCCAACGAAGTGGGAATACAGGGAATCCAAGCTTGTCTCCGTCACGCTTGCTCAACTTTCCGTTGCCGACTGGCTTAAGAAGCAATGGCAGGTGGGCGAACTGTGGCATTGTGTCCTGCCATCCGAAATAACGGTATAGCAATACGTGAAGCGGCGCTGATGGCAACCACTCCTCACCACGGATCACGTGTGTCACCTCCATCAAGTGGTCGTCAACGATGTTGGCCAAGTGGTATGTCGGAAGATCGTCGGCTGACTTGTAAAGCACTTTGTCGTCCAATACGTTGGAGTTGATTGTTACCTTTCCACGTACCATATCGTCGATTGTGATATCTTCGTTTGGCTCAATCTTTGCACGGACTACATATTTCTCTCCTGCAGCAATCTTTGCCTTGACTTCATCCTCACTCATAGTTAGTGAGTTCTTACCCATCGAACGAGTCTTTGCGTCGTACTGGAAATTAGGAATGTCAGCACGTAGCTTCTCAAGCTCCTCTGGAGTGTCAAATGCGATGTAGGCATTGCCACTCTTCAATAGAATGTTAACATATTTGCGATAGATGTCACGACGCTCGCTCTGACGGTATGGAGCATGGTTGCCACCGATTCCAACACCCTCGTCGAACTTGATTCCAAGCCACTTGAACGACTCGATGATATACTCCTCTGCACCTGGCACGAAACGTGTGCTATCAGTATCCTCGATTCTCAATAGCAAATCACCGCCATGCTTCTTGGCGAACAAATAATTGTATAGACATGTACGTACACCTCCGATGTGAAGTGCGCCTGTTGGGCTCGGTGCGAAACGCACTCTTACTCTTCTATCTGACATCTAAATCTAAATTTACTTTTAAAAATTTATGCAAATATATTGCTTTTTTCCCTTTTCGTGATTTTTTTGTAGATTTGCATCGTAAAAAATTTTCTTTTTTTATGTATTTGTATCGCATTCTCGCTAAATATGTTCCATTTGCACTGATTCTGTTGTCGGTTTTGCTTCCTGCTCAGCAGGCGAAGTCGCAGATCAACACCGACCGTGTGATGTCAATTGGAAAGAATGCTCTCTATTTCGAGGACTATGTTTTGGCTATGCAGTATTTCAACGCTGTGATCGGAGCCAAACCTTATCTTGCCGAACCATATTTCTGCCGTGCGGTGGCGAAAATCAATCTTGAGGATTATGTTGGGGCCGACGCGGATTGCTCTTTGGCTCTTGAGCGAAATCCGTTTATTGTTAGTGCCTACCATTGCCGTGGAATCGCTCGCCTAAATACAGGAAAATATGAGGAGGCGTTGGCTGATTTCAAGCAAGGGTTGGAGTTTGATGAATATAATTCCGCTCTTACCACGCTAAAGGGTATCGCATACGTGCAGATGAAAATGTACGACGACGCGAAGAGGTCTTTCACTGAGGCGTTGCCCAAGACTCCACGCAAGGGGCCGATCTATATCTATCGTGCCAAAGCCGACGTGTTGTCTGGCGATACTCTTGCCGCTTTGGAAGATGCTGAGAGCGCGTTGAAATTGGATAAATATGATGCCGACGCGTATGCTTTCCGTGGTATGGTGCGTTATCTGAAAAAGGATTTCAAGGACGCTGTGGCTGACTACGATGAGGCTCTGCGTCTGGTAGGCAAACGCGCGGATCTGTTTGTCAACCGTGGAATCGCGCGCTATGAGTTGAATGATTTGCAGGGTGCTATGGCTGATTACGACGCTGTGGTGGCTCTCGACGCTGATAATGTGGTGGCTCGTTTCAACCGTGGTTTGCTTCGTATGGAGGTGGGCAACTGGAATGGCGCGGAGGAGGATTTCGCCCACGTCATCCTTGTGGAGCCGGACAATGATATGGCTATCTACAACCGTGGAATCATACGTAGCAATATCGGTAACCAAAAGGGTGCCATCGAGGATTTCACTACCATCATCAATGAGTATCCCGATTTCGCTCAGGGCTATTACGCGAGAGCTGAGGCTAAGCGACGTCGGCTTGACCAGAAGGGTGCCCAGCTCGATTATAACACTGCATACGTGCTTGAACATAAGCAGAAAAGCGAGGCTCAAGATAGCGTGAAGACGCGAAAGAAAAAAGATAGAAATATCAAGAAATTCAACCGTCTGATTGCCGCTGATCCTGAAGATGAGGATAAGAAAGTCGCTTACAAGACTAATTATCG
>DCIP01000038.1 GCA_002317115.1 Candidatus Scybalocola fimicaballi | reverse complement strand
TTGAGGTTGGATCTTTTTTTTGTTTTGTTTAGCTAACCACAGAGACACAGGGGACGCGGAGCCACATGTAAAGCTTCCGTAAAATCACGAACACGTGCCGCTTGGATTGATGGGAAATCTCGCTGTCGCGAGTCGATAAGAACACAAATTGCCATTAATTGTCCACGAATTTATTCATGAATTTTCGTTGTTCATTTAACCGACACCAAAATTCGACCTTCGGTCGCGTTTTGGAATCGGCTACTGTCGACTGCGTCGAAACTGGTCCGCTGGACCATCCGCTGGACCAGGACGTGGAATCCGCCAGTGTTGGCCTGAACCGGCAATTATGAATTACGAATTATGAATTAATTAAGAATTATCTTTGTATATATTTATGCGAAATGGAAATAATCAAAAGAATAATATATCCACAGCATAATATCAGTCTAAAGAATCTTCAAAAGCAATTTGAAGGTAAATGGGTCGTGATTACTGGGGCATCAAGGGGTATTGGTTACGAATTAGCGAAAACTTTGATTTTAGCTAAGGCAAATCTGTTTTTGATAGCAAGATCGGAGGATGCTTTAAAATCGTTATACTTTGAGGCTAAAAACGCTGGTTGTGATGCAATTTACGAATCTGTTGATTTACGTGATAGGGATGCTTTAGACCAGTTGTGCAAAGAATTAAAACAACTACCTTCTGTTGATTACCTTTTTGTAAACGCGGGAAAATCTATTCATCGTAAACTATTTGATTCTATTGATCGTTTACATGATTTCGATAGGACAATGGATACTAATTACCGCTCTTTAGTGGCTTTATCTTTAACCTTGCAACCATGCTTAAAGACTTCTAAAGGAAAGATTATATATACGTCGTCTATCAGCACACTTTTCCCTTCTGCTCCAGGATGGTCCGCTTACCATGCTTCTAAGGAGGCTGCAAACGTATGGTGCAAGACTGCTGATGCTGAATATTCTACATTTGGAGTCCGTGTCAAAGTTGCATATATGCCTTTGGTCCATACTGCAATGTCTGATGTAAATGTTACTTATAAAAATATGCCTGCTTATTCAGCAAAGGAGGCAGCGGATATATTGCTTTATTTGGCTATAAACCGTCGTCATTGCTATATGCCTTGGTGGGCTCGTGTTTCAAGTCCAATAGCGACGTTGGTATCTCCTTTAGTTCGTTTTGTTTACCGTCATTTCTGCTGATTTATGGATCTTACATTAACAAAAGTTTTGTTTAGGCTTCATTTGATTACGCCTTTAGGTTTTATTCGACTAATTTACAGTTTGTTTTTTGAGGGCGTTACAATCATGGCAATCCTTAGATTCGCACGTTTTTATTATTCCGATGACATTGCTGTCGTATCAGAAGGAGAAAAAATTAATTATAAAGATTTTTATAGGTTGACAGTTCGTTTATCAAAGATTTTGGATAGCGAGTATAGTATTTCCAAAGGTATGCGAGTGGGTGTATTATGTCGCAACCACACAGTTTCTGCATTGTTGTTGCCTGCATTGTCTCGTTTAGGTGTACATGTACGTTTGCTCAACACCGATATAATGTCTGAGAAGATGGCGATGTTTTTGCTGAATAAGAAGATGGACATTATTATCTACGATGAAGAATTACGCGATAGATGTCTGCCTTCTCAGTTGCCTTGTTTAATTATATCGACTGAATCCTTACAATTAAATTTGGGTGAATCTAAATATGATAGAGTCAGATTGCCTCACGTTTGGCGTGGAGGGCAAATAGCAGTTTTGACAGGAGGGTCGAGTGGCAATTATAAAGAAGCGTCTCGCAAAACTGGATTAGTTCAGTTTTTGCCTCCTTTCTTCGCTTTGTTAAAGTCTATTAGAATTCAAGATTACAAAAGTGTATATGTGGTTTTGCCTTTTTACCATGGATTTGGTCTTGGTGTTTTGATTATTGCGTTGGCAATGGGAAAGAAAATCTGCATGTCGCGTCATTTTCATACGGATGATGCATTAAATCTTATTGCTGAAGAAGACGTGGAGGTTCTTCCAATTGTACCGACGATGCTTTCCCGTATATGGCAAACTCAGGAATGTAAGTCGCGAATGAAATCGGTTAAGTGTATCATAAGTGGTGGAGACAGGTTGGATAAGAACCTCGTCGTCGAAACGCATAATAATTTAGGCTCAGTGATATTTAATTTATATGGCACTTCGGAAGCTGGATTTTTTATGATGGCGACGCCAACCGACTTGGACGCTAATGATGAGACTACATTGGGCAAACCAATCACTGGTGTGGAATGTGAGATTAGGGAATTTCGTGGTGATGGAGTGGGGACTCTTTGGGTTCGTTCCAAATGGGCGATGATTGGTGCTCAGAATCAGTGGCAGAGTACGGGTGATTTATTCTATAAAAATGAACGAGGCTACTATTTTCATCGTGGAATTGCCAAGAATATGGTGGTTTGTGGTGGAGAAAATGTATTTCCGGAGAGTGTGGAGCAAGTGATCAATCAACATCCCGACGTCGCAGCGTCTAAAGTATTCGGAGTTCCTGATCCTGATTTTGGATCGGTGTTGAATGCTATAGTTGAATTGAAAAACGATGGAAAGCAAATTTCAGAGTCGGAATTAAAAGGGTGGCTTAAAACAAAATTGTCGAGAGCGGAAATGCCTCATAAAATTGAATTCAGGAAATTGGAGGTTCTGTCGACGGGAAAGAGAGCGAGAGTATGACGTTTGTCATGTTACAGTATTAATGCATTATAAATTAAAGCCTACGGTTATGTTATTGTCTTACGACAATTCCAAACCGTAGGCTTGTTATTTGATCGACCGTTTTCACGGGATATATGGATTTCATAATCTGCCGGAATGAACCGACAATTACGAATTATGCATTTTATAGAGCTGCTCCCTTAACCTCGTGCTCCTTGCACCACTCTTTGTTGATCTTCTTGATCATACCCTGAAGCACTGCTCCTGGACCAACCTCTGTGAAGCTTGTTGCACCGTCGGCAATCATATTCTGTACGCTCTGAGTCCACTTAACAGGAGATGTCAATTGACGTAGCAAGTTAGACTTGATAACCTCAGGATCTGTCTCTGCCTTTGTTGACACGTTCTGATAAACAGGACACTTAGGGGCTGAGAATGTTGTAGCCTTAATTGCCTCAGCAAGCTCATTCTCTGCTGGCTTCATGAATGGAGAGTGGAATGCTCCTGAAACGGCAAGCTTAAGTGCACGCTTTGCACCTGCTTCTGTAGCTCTTGCACAAACAGCGTCGATACCTTCGATGCTTCCACTTACTACAAGCTGACCTGGACAGTTGTAGTTTGCAGGAACAACCTGACCCTCTGTAGTCTCAGCACAAAGTTTCTCAACAACTGCGTCTTCAAGACCAAGAATAGCGGCCATTACACTTGGCTGAATCTCACATGCCTTCTGCATTGCCATAGCTCGCTTGGCAACGATCTTCAATCCATCCTCGAAAGTGATAGCTCCTGCAGCGGTAAGAGCTGACAACTCACCAAGTGAGTGACCTGCAACCATCTCTGGCTGGAATGCGTCGCCCATTGCCTTAGCAAGGATAACAGAGTGTAGGAACACAGCTGGCTGAGTTACTTTTGTCTGCTTCAACTCCTCGTCTGTTCCGTTGAACATGATCTCTGAAATCTTGAATCCAAGAATCTCATCTGCTTTATCAAAAAGTTCCTTTGCGATAGGAGAATTCTCATACAAATCCTTACCCATTCCGCTGAACTGCGATCCCTGACCAGGGAAAACGTATGCCTTCATTATTTTAAATTAAAATTATAAATTACGAATTAAAAATTATTTTAGCATTTAGCATTTTTATAGTGTGCCTTTTGTGCTTGGCAACTCATACTTATATATGTCTCGCTTGATTGCCATTTTGATAGCACGAGCCAAAGCCTTGAAGATGCCTTCGATCTTGTGGTGCTCGTTGTCTCCTTCTGCCTTGACATTCAAGTTCATCTTAGCGGAGTCGCTAAGACTCTTGAAGAAATGCAAGAACATCTCAGTCGGCATGTCGCCAACGTATTCACGCTTGAATTC
>DCIP01000112.1 GCA_002317115.1 Candidatus Scybalocola fimicaballi | reverse complement strand
GGAATCTCTGATTTACGGTGTGTAACATAAATCAACGTCTTCTCATCTTGGTCGGCAAACTTCTCCACAATCTGACGTACACGACGTTTGTTGGCAAGATCAAGTCCGTGAAGAGGCTCGTCAAGGATAAGCAAATCCGGATTCTTAACCATTGTACGGCAAAGAAGCACAAGTCTCTGCTCTCCACCTGAAACCTTCAAGAACGACTGCTCAGCAAGGTGGTCGATACCAAGAAGTTTCATCCACTGTAGAGCCAACTCATATTGAGCATCTGTCGGTGTACGGAATAGACCGATAGTGTCGAAGAAACCAGACGCCACGATCTTCTTACAAGGTTGATCTTGACGGAAATAAAGATGCATCTCACTTGAGATATAGCCAATGTGACGCTTGATATCCCATATACTCTCGCCTGTTCCACGCTGACGTCCAAATAGTCTGATATCCAACGAATAAGCCTTAGGATTATCTGCAGAAAGAAGCGAAAGAAGAGTACTCTTGCCTGAGCCATTCTGTCCGGACAAACTCCATTTCTCACCTTTCATAATCTGCCAGTTGAGATCCTTGAATAGTGTTCTTGTAGGATATGAAATATTGACGTTTGTCATACAGAACACCTCGTCGAAATCAGGTTTCGACAAGACTGTAGCCTGCAACTCATCAGTCTTAAACTGACGTGGAGCAAACACCATCGATCTTAATTTCTCGTCGGCAAGATATTTATCCTTTTCAATTCCAGGAAGATATCTTTTATCTTTTACAGGAAGAATATGTGTACAACAATCTGGAATTTCCTCTTCACTTGGACAAGAGAAAATCATCATCTGACCAGTCTGAGCAAGCAAACCAAAGAAGTCGTTCAACTCCTTCATCATAGTCGGATCAAGACCGATAAACGGATTGTCGACTAAAAGCAACTGTGGAGCTGAAATCAATGATTCTGCGATAAGGAAACGGCGTAACTCACCGCTACTCAACATGATGATACGCTTATGTTTGATGTCGTTGATCTTCATCTTCTCCATCAACGAATTCAAAAGATTCTCATCAAGTGTGCGATTTCCCTTCTTCTTCTCCACACTCATCTTCAGCAACTCCTCCACTGTTGGAGCCAACTCGTTGTCCTGCGAGTTGAAACGCTGCTGATAATACATATTATTATAGTCTGCAAGTTTGTACGCACTCTCAAAACACATTGTGCGAATCATGTCGCTTGCATACTTGATTCCCTCAGGACGGTTGTTTGGATCAAAGAAACCGTATTTCAATTCTCCGCCACGAATTCCACTCTTTCCAGAAATAAGGTCGAGAAGCATTGTCTTGCCCGAACCATTCTCTCCAAGAATACACCAAACCTCACCAGGTTTAACTTCAAAATTGATATTGTCAGGAAACTCCACTCCCCAAATTCGAGGAGCAACGTCCTTCATGCTTAAAACGTAGTCCATTTTATCTCTTCATGTAACGATCCATATCTCTTCTTGCATCCTTTTCCTTGATGCTCTCACGCTTGTCGTACTCCTTCTTACCACGAGCCAAGGCAATCTCCACCTTGCAAAGACCTTTCTCGTTGATAAACATCTTTGTAGGTACGATAGTCATACCGTTATCCTTCACCTCACGCTGAAGTTTGTTAAGCTCCTTGCGATTCAAAAGAAGTTTTCTGTCGCGACGTGGGAGATGGTTATTGTAAGATCCAAACGAATATTCCGATATGTTCATGTTCTTCACCCACAACTCATTGTTGCCGGCAAAGAAACAGAAAGTATCCACCAAACTTGCCTTGCCAAGACGGATGGATTTCATCTCAGTTCCGACAAGAACAATTCCAGCAGTGAATTTGTCTACCAATTCATAATCGAAAGTTGCGCGCTTATTCTTTATAAGCACATCCTTTTTCATCAACTTTCCTAACTTGTTGCTTCCCATATATATAGTAACCTTTCAATCAAAATTTATCCATTGCCAACCACGCCAAATACGTTAGGGCATATATAATCAAAAATGTAATAGCCGTCAAAGGCACATTATATTTTCTCTCTTCACCTATAATGTCGCCAAAATATACGTTGAATCCCAACATTATAATGTATAAGGCGTAGAAATTGAAGAAAATCAACACACCAAACATAAACGGCAAAAATGCAAAAATAGCGGCAGATATAAAAAGTGGTATTTCTGCGTAGGACAAAAATACTACCATACGTTCAAAATCTATCCATTTATCAAATAAATATTTGAATCTAAATACAAAACGTAAACTAAGAGCCCCCAATATCAAGAAAATAAGTAGGATTACTGGCCATGCTAAGGCAAGCAGAGAATTTGACAGTACATCATAACCCGATATATAGAAATTTTCCAAAAAGACACGCAATAATCCCATGACTCCGATTAAAGCTAACGACGGATATAAAAGACGCAATTGTGTATCCTTCCAAGTGTACTGCTCATCCACCACCTTCTGCCAGGCTGAGTTTGGATCAACAATGAAATTGCGACACTCGTTATAGAGTGTGATATATTTCTCTTTTAGTTTATCAAAATTCATAATCATACCTCCTCAAGTCCACATCTGGAAATCAAATCCTGTTTTTCTTTTCTGAAGTCGACGTGGAATTTTCCCGTCAACTCATTCATATTCATAATTAGTTTAGCTGCAAACTGCTTCGAGCCTGCACTTTTCGGATCCGACATACGATGGTTCATTCCATCCATTATCTTCTCCACACGTCTCATCAACGAAATCTGATCTTCAGACATCATCGTCTCAGAGAATCTTTCAAATATATAATCCACCGCCACCGACGACGGATGAAGCATATCCTCGGCATAGAAACGATAGTCTCGCAAATCATCCATCATAATCTCGTAAGACGGGAAATATTCCACATTAGTAGGATAGATCTG
>DCIP01000080.1:5694-5987 GCA_002317115.1 Candidatus Scybalocola fimicaballi | reverse complement strand
GAGGAGTGCGGTGGAGAGTATGTCAGATTCAAATGCGTTGAGAACAATCGTTATTTAGGTACCGACGCAATTGCGCCAGGAAGTTATGTCTACTCCGACAAAAATGGTAATGAGACTCTTCATTTCTGGTTTTTGCGTGAGGCATCTGCCAACGTACTTGTCACAGATGGTTTGCAGGGCATTATCAATAAAGCGGAAGACAGATTAAAGGCAACGTCGGAGGGCGACGGTGCTGGAGCGTTCTCTACATCTTCACGCAAATCCCTACTTGATGCCATCTACGTGGCTAAAGA
>DCIP01000080.1:0-5582 GCA_002317115.1 Candidatus Scybalocola fimicaballi | reverse complement strand
CTACCGTTCGCCAACGGTCAGAAATACTATGTGATGCATGCCAGCAACCGTTTCTTGACTAACTCTGGAAACGGTGTCCTTATCAAGAATCCTGCCTACAACGCGTCGCAACAATTTACAATCGAGGCTCTTTCCAATGGCAAATATGCGTTGAAGAGCGTCTCTGGAAACAATTATTTGAATGCAGACGGCGAATACAACACTAAATTTGCCGCGTCTTCAAGCAACTCCAATTTGAATATCAACTATGCTCCAAACGAGGAGAAATACATAAGAATCCAATTCTCTTCCAACAGCAAGTATCTCGGCACCGACGGCACAAGCGATGGCAAGGGAGTGTATAGCGACAAGAGCGGCACGGATGGCAAACACTACTGGATGCTGATCCCTGTGGATTCAAAGATTGGCCAGCCATACAACCAATTCCACAATGGTAGCCCTGCCCTACGTTTGGGTATGAATTGGAACGACGCTGATGGCAAGCACATCAACGCTCACGGAGGCTGTGTGCTTTATGAAAATGGCACATATTATTGGTTTGGAGAGAATTATCGTGCCACTCCGGTGAAGAGCAACGGTATCGTCTGCTATACGTCGACTGATCTATACAACTGGAAATACTACGGAATGGCATACAAATGTCCGGAAGCTCCGTTGAGAAGCGATAATCAGGATATGAACTACGGCCGTACACTTGAGCGTCCGAAAGTGATGTACTGCCCTAACACTAACAAATATGTGATGTGGGTTCACTGGGAAAACGGTTCAGGCTACGCAGCATCCCGCGTCGCAATTCTATCGAGCGACAAGATCACCGGTCCATATACCTTCATCAAGACGATGCGTCCACGTGGAGATGCCCAGCCATCTGGTTCACGCGACCAGACTTTGATGTTCGATCCCGACTATAATGCCGGCTACCATTTCGGTTCAGCCGAGGAGAATATGACAATGCACGGCACATTGTTGACCAACGACTATCTTGATCTGTCTCCGACGTGGGAGCGTATGTTTGTGAAGAAACAGTATGAGGCACCAGCCATCTTCAAATACCACAAGAGATTCGTGGCAATCACATCGGGATGTACAGGTTGGGATCCTAACCCAGCCCACTCATCATATTCGCAGATGCCGTTGACAGGATGGAACGACTTGGGTAATCCTTGCGTCGACAACGAGAAAAACACCACATACCATTCGCAGAGCAATTACGTATTCAAGGTGCCAGGCAAATACGATGCCTATATCTACATGGGCGACAGATGGAAAGGTGGAGAGTATTTCTCTGATGCCAACGTGGGAGAATCGTGGCATATATGGCTTCCTATCGATATGCGTACTGGCTATCCGATCATGAGATTCTATGCCGACTGGGATTTGAGCATCTTCGATAAGATCAATCGTTACAGACGTGTGGAGAAGGTGGAAGATGGAAAGACATACGTTTTGCTATCAAAGAATGCGAATAAGGTTTTGTCGTTGAAAGATGGCAAGATGCAGTTGACTGAAGACGACGATGATATCAACCTATCGTTGAAAGTGACTAAGACAGCCGACGGATCTTACACGTTGACTGACGAAGAGAATGGCTTAGCGTTAGACGCTTCAAACGGACAGTTGAGCATGGCTCCAGCAGGCAACACACCATCCCAGCGTTGGAAACTAACCGATAGCGGCACACACGACGGTTATTACTATCTATCACCTGCGTCTAACAACAACGTCGCATTGACAAATTATAGTGCGTCACCGACAGCAAACGGAGTCGTTGGACTAAACACTGCGTCGAAGACAACCGCTTGCCAGTTTGCATTCTGTTTTGATTCCGAAAAATACGATTTAGAGCCGATTTCAGACGAGTCTGACGGTTCATACGACAGATGGATGCAGAGCATGGGATTCAGATTAGTGGAGCAACCTACATACGTTGACGATAACGTTGACAAGGGCATCCGCATTTACAACGTTGAAAACGGCATTCGCGTAATCTGCGATACTGACGTCGACATCTACATCTGGACAATTAATGGTCAGTTAGTGGATAGATTTGAGCTTAAAGCTGAGAGCCAAAAGTTTGTTGTTTTGCCCAAAAACATTTATGTCGTCAATGGAACTAAAGTAATAGTTGGCGAATAACTACTTTTTTCTGCCAGCCAAAATTGGAGCTTTCTTAAGCACAACTGGTATCAAAGCACATTGGATAGCAAAATATATCATTACAAATGCGATACTATACACATCGCCATAATTTGGAGTGATATATCTTGTTACCAATTGTATCACCTCATAATGCGAACACATGATGAATAATGTGGATACAGAAATAGACTCTACCAATGAGTTTTGAATCTTATAAAAACATATGCATAAGAAAAACATTGACGCTATTCCGACAAAACCAGTCAGCCAATACAAGTAAAACGTGTCCGCAAAATCTACAACTGCATTAGTATGCGTTACACCTGTATATTGGAAACAATATATCAAAGTGGCGATACAAACAGCAACCAAACAGAGATTAAGAAACACTTTACACCCAAACTTTTCCACCAAACAATTGATTTGTTTTTTTCCATACATGCCAACAAAGAAGAATGGCATATACATGAATGTCAAATTAATATAAAAAGGCATCCTCACATTTATGAAGAAAAGGGCTCCCAATACAATAAGCAAAAGAGTTGAAATGTAGTATTTTTTGTTGCGCAATGTGAGAGCAAATATTTTCATAAAAAGCAACACGCCCAAAAACCAACTTGCTCCATTCCACACCTTCATACCTGTCAACACACCTGTAATTCCCTTGAACGTAGGGGCATGGAAAACCACACACAACACATTCCATAGGAAATAAGGGACAATCAAAGAGTCTTTGGACTTTCGCAAATATTCTTTTGCGTCACACTCATTTGTTTTTTCCAAGTATCCTGAGATAAAAAAGAAAAGAGGCACATGAAATAGAAATAAAAAATGAATCAATTGTTCAAAATTCAAGAACGCATGCCCCAATACAATCAAAAATATAGAAAATGCTTTGTAGAAATCAACCCAATGGATTCTACCATTATCAAAATTATTCATTTAGTCGTTTTGAAAATTACCAAATGCGAAATTACAAAAAAAATATCATAGACACATCTTAATCCAGAAATGCAATGGGCAGGTTTGTCAGCCTGCCCACTATTTTGATTTAATCGTCATCATCGTCTTCTTTGATTCCGTACTTCTCCGACATCTCAGCATAATGCTTCTCAATCTGTTCCATGATAGCATACGAATCATCGCTATCCGGCAGTGTCGGTTTGTCGAAATGCAAAGTGGCATTATATGGCAATGGTACCACTCCACCCTTTGGCAAAGAGGTACCCATACCTGTCATGAATACTGGCACATATTTCAAGCCTGGTCTTTGTGCCAACAAACGTGCGATTCCAGACTTCATCTTGCTCATCTGTTCTGGTTCACCACGGCTTCCCTCAGGGAAAAGGATGAGTGAATAACCCTCGTCTATAGCCTCAAGCATCTTATCCATCGCATTATTCTTATTTGCGACGTCGTCCTTCTTAGGTCGACGGTTGATAAGAAGTGTATTGATGAAGAAGTTGCTGAATTTTGCCTTAAGGCTTGTGTTTCCGAAATAGTCAGCGGCAGCCACAGGTCGCACTTTCCAAAGTATATCACTTGGGATAGCGGTCAACAAACTCAATGTGTCGAGATGGCTGTTGTGGTTGGAAATGATCACAAACTGTTTCTCATCCTTCAAGAATGAGCAGTCGGGATATTGTATGCCGACAAAAAACTTCAATATTGGTCGGCAGATACCTCTATAGATTACCCTAAGGCAAAGAGACTTTAGAAAAGGTTTTTCCATATTTCGTCGAATGGTTGGAATGGTGGATAAACCAAGAAGTAGATTAGATGGAAGAAGGCAGGTGCTGTGAACGACAACGAGTCGATACGGTCGAATATACCACCGTGACCTGGAATTGCGTCGCTCATATCCTTAATGCCTTTATCGCGTTTAACTGCAGATAGTACGACGTCGCCACAGAATCCAAATATTGCAATCATCGCACTGGTGAAGATCACCTGTGGTGTAGAAAGCGGAGTAAGGAAGCCGATGAAGTAGCCGATAACTGTTGTGCTGATCGCTCCTCCGATAAAGCCCTCCCACGTCTTATTTGGACTTACATTTGGCAAAATCTTATGTTTTCCCAATGACTTACCCCACATAAACTGCATCACATCGTTGATTTCAGTCAAGAAAACCAAGAATAGAAGCAGACCTCTACCACCTGAAGAGAAACCTTCAAGATCAGGCAAAGAAAGAAGAAATGCCAAGTGGCTCAAACCGAATACCGACAGCATCAACGACCATTGAAGCATAGCCATCGACTTTGTGATGCGGTGTGTGTCCTGCTTGATCACCATAATCGCAGGCAATAGCAAGAACATAATCACCGGAATGAAGATGATGTAGCCGCCATACCAACGGAAGTAAGCCAACGTGAACTGCACCGGAATCGCCAACAATGCCACAAGCAAAGCGTTGCGATCCGACTGACGAAAATGAAGCACCGAATAAAGTTCACGGAAAGCGAAGAAAGACAATATAGCCAAGCAGACATACGCCACTGTGTTGTTGATGAAGATAGCGCACACGAACATTGTCACCATCATCCACCACGACTTGGTACGATTAATCACCTCAGTGAGATTCTTCTCTGGTTTTGCCTTCTTGATTGCGAACAGAATACCGCTGACCACCATAAGCGAGATGAGGATGATCGAAATCATCAAGATGACATCCGAGCTTTGGTCGGGAAGCAGATAACTCAAAAATTTTCTCATTGTTTATCAGATTCTTTTTCAGTATGTGTCATTAAATAGAGACGGTTGATAAGTGTAGCCACCAAACCGACGTTCATAATAATCAAAGCAATCATATAGATTAGCTTATCATAGCCGAATGGAATGCACACAGCAGCTATTAGCGACGCGAATGTAAGCACGGCCATACGGTGCTGTTTAGCCATAGGGCCATCGAAGTAATGATTCTTAGTCTTATAAGCGCCAATCCAGCGGAAATAAGCAGTCATGATAGCGTTGAGAGCGGCAAGCCAAGCAAGCTCCACACCAATACCGCCAACGATATAGCCGACTGGCACGATGAAGAAAGCATCAGCAAAACGGTCTGGCATATCATTGTAAAGATCACCGTTTGGTGAACGTTTACCACCTTCCACAGCCACCATACCGTCGAAAAGGTTACAAAGCAATCGACACTGCACGCATCCTGCGAAAAGGATATAAGCGACGTAAGGATTCAAACCGAAGAAATAATTGCTTAAAAGGAGAGCACAACCCACCATAGAGAAGAAGATACTCATCAAAGAAATGGTGTTTGGAGCCACATCCCATTGTGTAAGTTTGTGAGCAATTGCATTAGCCCAACCTGTATTGCGTGAAGCGATCTCACGTCTTCCGTCAATTTTCTGATTTTCCTGTTCCATATTCGTTTAGTCTTTTAGAAGCCTCGCATTCTACAGCAACTAAATTTTTGCAAAGATAATAGTTTTATT
>DCIP01000044.1:1327-9356 GCA_002317115.1 Candidatus Scybalocola fimicaballi | reverse complement strand
GGATGGGAGTTTAGCGAGCCAGCCAACACATTTTTATATACAAATGCGACGTTGGATATGGTGTCGTCGGCGGTGCTTGCGGCGTCGTACGGAAGAATAATGCTTCTTGCCGCTCCTATGTTGTTTTGCTGGCAGAGCATCTTCTATTGTATCGGCTATTTCTTCGGCGACGTGATTCCAGATCCACTAAGAGCCGAGCTATGTATCGTCGGAGGTGTGCTAATCTTAAGTTCCGGACTTTCCATTCTTGGAATCAAGGATTGCAAGACGGTGAATTTATTGCCGTCGCTACTGGTACCAGTGATATTCTACTTGGTGAAAAGCTTCATTTAATCAAATGATTTTCAACTCTATTCAATACTTGATATTCTTTCCAATTGTATTTCTCGTCTATTGGATAATGCCTCACAAATGGCGTAATTGGCTGCTGCTTCTTGCCAGCTATTACTTCTATATGTGTTGGAACTCGCTATACGCCATTCTGATCATGTTCACTTCCGTGTCGACGTGGGGATTGGCTTTGGCAATGGATAGCAAAACCGATAAATCAAGGAAGACGTTGCTATCGGCATCCGTGCTGCTCAACCTGTCTATCCTCTTCACGTTCAAGTATTACGATTTTTTGATGTCAATATTCAGCGACGTCGCTGCGTTGATGTCTATACAGATCACTCCGCAAAAACTTGGTTTGCTGCTCCCCGTCGGCATCTCCTTCTACACGTTTCAGGCTATCGGCTACTCCATCGACGTCTACCGTCGCTCCATACAACCTGAACGCAATCTTGGGATTTTCGCTCTCTTCGTATCTTTCTTTCCACAACTCGTGGCTGGACCGATTGAACGTGCCACTCACTTGCTTCCACAATTCAAGGAAGAGAAGGTTTTCTCCTACGATTTGTTTCGCAACGGATTGATGATCATGGTGTTTGGATTCTTTCTTAAGTTGGCTCTTGCCGACAGATGCGCAATCTACGTCGACTCCATCTTCAACAATATTCCCCAGCACAACGGTGGAAGTTATCTCCTTGCCGCTGTCTGCTTCACCTTCCAAATCTACGGTGATTTCTGCGGCTACTCGCTCATCGCCATCGGCACAGCCAAGATGCTCGGCTACGACATGTGCAGCAATTTCAACCGTCCGTATCTATCTTCAAGCATCACTGAATTCTGGAGAAGATGGCACATCTCACTGTCGTCTTGGTTTCGCGACTACGTCTATATTCCTTTAGGCGGAAGCAGATGCACTACATTGCGTCGCAACGTCAACTTGATGACTACAATGCTATTGAGTGGATTATGGCATGGAGCATCAATGAATTTTGTGGTGTGGGGAGGACTGCACGGACTCGTGATGTGCATCGAAAAAATGTTGGGAATAGCAAAGTCGCCAAGCAACAATACCCCTTTAAGGAAGCTCCTTCGTGTCACGTCGACATTCATCATCGCCTGTTTCCTTTGGATATTCTTCCGTGCTGATAATCTGACAGATGCCATCACAATCATCACAGGCATCTTCACCGATTTCGGCAAACCATATATTGTGTGGGCTCATATTTTGATTATCGCAGTCGTGCTTGCGCTTCTGATGATTCAGGAAATTGTTTACGAAAGAGGATTCCATATCACATCAATCAAAAGAATATGGTTGCAGCACACAGTGAGATATTTATTCATAGTATTGACAATCGCATTCATAATGCTGTTTGGTGTGTTGAATGGTGATCAATTCATTTATTTCCAGTTCTGATGAAAAAGGTTGTAATATTATTGTTGACGGTGCTTATCGGACTCTTTGTGGTCGACAGAATCGGAGGTGAGATCTGCGAAGAGATCCACGCCTACTCCAATGGTTTGACCGCATCAAAATATCGTGAGTTGTTCACTTCCGACAAGAGCAAAAGCGACTATCAGATGATATTGCTTGGGACATCACGTTGTGAGGCTCACTACGTATCATCGATAATGAGTGACTCTCTCGGCATGACCGTTTACAACGGCGGTATTGATGCCAGCGACAATATTTATTCCCACTATGCGGCATTATGTCTGACGCTAAAAAACTGCAAGCTTCGATATATCGGTTTGGAATTAAGAGAATGTGATTTCGCTGCAACGTCGGATGATCCATTCACCACGCTTACTTACCTTGCTCCGTACATCGGTGAAAATGAGGAGGTTGACGATCTATTCCGTCGAGCCGGCACATACTGGAGATACCAAGCATCCCATCTCTACAGATATAATTCCAAAATCATGGAAGACTTAGCAGGCTATGCAGTGTCGTATTCCAAACTGATGGATCATGGTTACCTAAAGAAAGACAAACCCTCCGTCGCACCGGATAAGAGAGATACGATGCCATCAACATTTGAAATCGACACACTAAAGGTTCACTACCTCGACCTTTTCGCAAAGAGATGTAAGGAGAACGGCATGACTCTATTCTGCATGATTTCACCGAACTACGACATTGCGACGTCAACCACATTTGAATATATTCACGAGTGGGCAGAAAGAAATGAAATAATATTGTTCGACTACCACACCTCTAAATTATTCTCCGATCGTCCGGATTTGTTTTACGATAACCATCACCTTTGGCATGACGGAGCCGTAAGATACTCGGAAATTTTTGTGCACGACTTGAAGGAAATAATACAAAAAGAGCACAAATAATTGCTTCTATCTACAAAATATTATAATTTTGTGGGTATGAGAAAGAACTTATTTTTATCCTTAATTGTATCATTGGCGACTAATATCGCCTGCATTGCGTTTGCTGAAGACTCAGCAGACTCATTTTTTGCACAAGGAAACGACAGTTATACCGCCGGAAAATATCAGAATGCGATAAACTTATACAAAAAAGCATTGGAATTGAGTCCGGGCAACGCCTATATCTACTACAACATGGGTAACGCCTACTCCAACATCGGCAAGTATAGCGACGCGGTGAAATGTTTCAACTCTGCCATTGAAGACGGACTTGACGACGCGTCGATCTATTTCAATTTGGGTAATGCCTACAACAGCCTTGGTGAGACTGTGGAGGCTGTGAGCGAGTATAAGAAGGCAGTGAAGCTTGACCCTAACGACGCTGCCACTCTGCACAATCTTGCAATGGCCTACACTACCCTTGGCGACGTGGAGAATGCAATCCAATGTTATGAGTCGGCAATCAAGATTAATCCCGACGACGCTGGTTCGCACTATAATCTTGGAAACCTCTATTCTCAGATGGACGACGAGACATCTGCCATACAGTGTTACACCAAGACAGTGAAGATCAACCCATACTACGAGAAGGCATTCTGCAACATGGGTGTGTCGTACAGTAATCTTGGCGACGAGGATCATGCCATCGACTGCTACAAGAAAGCCATTGAGCTTAATCCACGTTATGCCCGTGCCCACTACAACCTTGGAATATCTTTCCTTCACCGTAACATGAAGGAAGGTGCAGAGAAATGTTTCGACAAGGTGGTGGAGCTAACGCCATACGACATCAGCGCATTCATCAAGATTGCCAATGCCTACGGTGAGATGGGAAACCAGGGCAAACAGATCGAGTGTATGAAACGTGCGGCTGATCTTGGCGACGAGGATTGCGTTAAATGGATGAAAGACAAAGGTATTAAATAACCGTCCATTATAACACAATAGGCTAAATCAAATAACATCACAACATAATAAAATGTTCACTTTTATTTTCATAATGATAGCAATTGCTATGGTAATCCATGGAATCACAAATGACAATTCTAATGGTGCCAAAAGTTACAGCAACGAGTCATTCGAAAAGATAATAACAGACATTTTCATTGCAGTTGTGAAGTTGACCCCAGACCTACACGTTTCCAGCGACCCTTTCCTTAAAAAGAGGATGTCGGAATTTGCAGGGATGGCATTCGACCAGATAAACGTGGTGAAATATCTCGACGATGACCTATTCATAAAAATGATAAACCAAAAGGTTCAGATAAAGGTCAAAGAGTTGGAAAATAAAGCACACTCCTCATTAAAAAATCTTGAATTTCCAGACAAAAAGGAGATTCTGATTGGAATGTGGTCGTTGGCATACACAGACGGGCAAGCCACCGTCGACCAGCAAAAACTTATCTCTATCATCGGCAAAGCGATGGGATTGTCGCTCACGGCTTGCAATAAGGTCGAGACTATGTTCTGGCAACGTATGAAAGCAGGCAAATTTGGCGACTATAAAGAGTTTGAAAAGCGTCGTGACAAGTGGTTTGAGGATGAAGAGGTAAGAAAGAGAGAGAAGGAATTCGAGAGAAAAAGAAAAGAGAATAGCCAATCAAACAATACCAACAAACAAAAGGTTGACTACTCCACTCTTTCTCCTGAACTGCTAAAAGCATACGCTGTGCTGGGAATAGATCCGTCGGCAAGTACCAGCGAGGTCAAATCTCAGAAAAACAACCTTCTCAAAAGATATCACCCTGATCTGTTCGCCAATCAAGGCGACGAGATGATTAGGAAAGCTACAATCAAATCACAATCAATCAACCAAGCCTACGAAACGATTATGAAGCTTAGAGCTTAAAGCTTAGAGATGAGAGCTTAGAGATTTGAGGAGATGAGGTATTAGAATTGAAAAAAAGAGAATAATATGAAAGATTTAAGACATCTATTGTTACTTTTTTTGATCACCACACTGATGGCGATAACTCCAATGTCTATGTGGGCTGCTCACGATGAGCCAGCCAACAATGAAATCTGGTACACCACTAACAACGGTGCTAAGATCTTGCCGGACATGAAACGTTGGAAAGCCAACATCACATCTATCAAATTCGACAAAGACAAAAAATGTTGGATTATGACTTTCGACGCTGACGTGACCAGCATCGGCAGCCGTGCATTCCACAACTGCAGTTCTCTTCACTCAATAACACTACCAAACTCATTAGTAAAAATTGAAGGTGGTGCATTCGAATTCTGCACTTCTCTTACAGGCATCATACTTCCCAGCCAAGTCAGAATCATCGGAGAGGGTGCGTTTTCAGGCTGCACCGCTCTCGCATCGGCATACATTCCCAACAGCGTGGACAGTATCGGCAATTACGCTTTCACAGGCTGCAAGGCTATAGCATCTGTGACTATTCCACAAAAGATGACAAAAGTTGGCAATGGTATCTTCGCAGACTGCAGTTCTCTTGCTTCAGTAAAGATTCCTAACAACGTGACAGAAATAGGTGAGATGGCTTTCTTAGGATGCACATCGCTGTCTTCGATTAGGATTCCAAATGGAGTGACAACGATTGGTGAGAGTGCGTTCGCCTTCTGCAGTTCACTCACTTCCATCAAGCTTCCTAACAGTGTTGAGACAATAGGAGACATGGCATTTGTGGAGTGCAGTTCACTCACTTCCATAGATGTGCCTAAAGGTGTGATGAGAATTGGCGACGAGACATTTGCAGGCTGCAAATCACTAACCACCGTCACTCTTCCAAACACTATCAATAAGATTGGCTGGTGGGCATTCAAAAACTGTTCATCGCTTACCTCCATATTCATTCCTCACTTTGTGGCAAGCGTAGGCGAAGAGGCTTTCTTAGGATGCACATCTCTCGCGTCGATCACCATCTCAAGCAACACGAGAAGCATAGGCAAAAAGGCCTTTGTGAACTGTTATGTAGAGAGCTCAAAACTGACTAATCATACAACATTCGACTTGACAAAATATGGTTTGGTAATCATAGACAAAGAGCAAGAAGATGGTTTGCTTATCAAAGGCGACACCGCTATTGCGTGCAGAGCAAGCGCAACAGTTGTCAACATCCCAGTGGATGTGACTTACATCGCAAGCAGAGCCTTCAAAAACTGCAAATCTCTTGTCTCTCTAACCGTGCCAACCAGTATTCTAAAAATCGGTGAAGGAGCCTTCGAAGATTGTCACATAGAGAAATCAAACCTTGTAAACAGATCGTCGTTCAGTTTGAGCAAATACGGAATGAAGATTATAAATAGATAATTGATTCACTCCGCATTGCGCATTCCGCATTTATAATTTTGCATTTTTCTTCGCCATTTCCCAGACCTTAACAGCCTCAACAGCGGCTTTCACATCATGGACACGTAAGATGTCAGTCATGCCTGTAGACAAGGCAAGTGTGTTGATTGCAGTGGTTGCGTTAAGACTCTCTTCTATAGTTGTTTCTGCCACCTGCCACGCCATTCTCTTGCGTGAGACACCAACCAAAAGAGGCATCTTAAATATGTCGAAACTCTTCAGATTACCCAACAACTGATAGTTTTGATCCATTGTTTTGGAGAATCCGAATCCAGGATCCACAATAATATCCTTTACTCCCAACAAATGTAGTTGGTCAATCTTCTCAGCAAAGAATTTAATCACGTCGCCCATAAAATCATTATAGGCATGATCCAACTGTTGTGCGGAGACACTGTTTCCCAAACTATGCATCAAGATATAAGGCACGCCAAGCGACGCTACTGTTTCAAACAATTTACCGTCTAAAGCACCTGCTGAAATATCATTAATCACGTCGGCACCACAAGAAAGCACAGACTCTTTAGCCACAGATGCTCTGAACGTATCAACTGAGATTATAACATCTGGATATTGGTTTCTCACAAGAGATACCGCGTTGCAAACTCTGTCCAACTCCTCTGCCTCACTTACCTCTGCGGCTCCAGGACGAGTGCTGAATCCCCCCACGTCGATCATCTCCGCTCCTTCATTTATCATTTGCTCGGTGCGACGCAATATTTCCGAATCACTGTTAGCCCTGCTACCTGAAAAAAATGAATCAGGTGTGGCATTAAGTATTCCCATCACAACGGGTTTATCAAAAGTACGCAATCCGCGTTTTCCAAAGTTGATAGTGAACGGCATAAGTAAATCATTTAAATATGTTTCAAAATTATTAAAATAACGTTAACATCGTACATATTTATTAGTCAAAAAGGATAAAAATTCGAAAATTGCTTATAAATTTGCACTGAATTAAGGAAAAAGATTAAATCCGAGTGAATCGGATTGATGAAAATCCGCCAATCTAAGTGAATTAAAATTTAAATTCAAAAAGACAAAAGCGATGAAAAACAAGTACATTGATTTGATTGAGCAGTCGTTTGAGTTTCCTAACGACCATTTCAGTGTTGAGGACAACAACCTTCAGTGGCATGGCATTCCTCTAATGGACATAATCAAACAGTATGGTACTCCGTTGAGAATTTCATATCTTCCTGCTATCGCCAACCACATTCAGCACGCGCGCAGAATGTTCAACGTGGCTATGGCAAAGGTTGATTACCAAGGCACATACAACTATTGCTACTGTACCAAGAGTTCTCACTTCTCTTTTGTCATGGAGACGGTGCTTAAGCAGGGTGTAAACCTTGAGACATCATCCGCATTCGATATTTTCCTACTTGACGCTCTTGCTGAGCAGGGCCACTTGCCAAAAGACAGATTCATTCTCTGCAACGGATTCAAGCGTCCACAGTATGTTGAGAATATCCAACACCTTATCAATGACGGTTTTACCAACGTCATTCCTATCCTGGACAATAAATTCGAGCTTGATCTTTTGCTTGACGGATTCGACAAACCGCTTCAGGTGGGTATGCGTATGGCAAGTGAGGAGGAGCCTAAATTCGACTTCTATACATCACGTCTTGGTATCCGCTACAGCGATTTGATTCCTTATTATAAGGAGAAGATTAAGAATAATCCACAGGTCAGCCTTAAGATGCTTCACTTCTTCATCAACACTGGTATCCGTGATACTTCCTACTACTGGAATGAGTTGAACAAGGGAGTGAACATGTATATTGAGCTAAAGAAGATCTGTCCGGAGCTTGACAGTTTGAATATCGGAGGTGGTCTTCCAATCCAGACTCACATGGACTTCTCTTACGAATATGAGTATATGATCGAGGAGATCGTCACACAGGTGCAGAACGCATGTCGTCAGGCTGGAGTGCCTGAGCCAAACCTATTCACTGAGTTTGGATCATACACCGTCGGCGAAAGTGGAGC
>DCIP01000044.1:980-1243 GCA_002317115.1 Candidatus Scybalocola fimicaballi | reverse complement strand
TTCATCACAACAATGCCAGACACATGGGCAATCAACCAGCGTTTCCCATTCCTTGCCATCAACAACTGGGACAAGGAGTACGAGCGCGTCCACTTGGGAGGTTTGACTTGCGACAGCGAAGACTTCTACAACGCGGAGGTTCACTCAAACGCCATCTTCTTGCCTAAGATGAAAGACGTGGATGAGCTATTCGTAGGCTTCTTCAACATGGGAGCATACCAGGAAGCGTTGAGCGGCTACGGCGGAATCAAGCACTGTTTGAT
>DCIP01000044.1:0-895 GCA_002317115.1 Candidatus Scybalocola fimicaballi | reverse complement strand
CAGAGCTACAAATCAATGCTAAAGATTTTGGGTTATTAACATAAGTTTAATTTATAATAAAATCCATATATATGAAAATAAAGAAAGTTTTAGGATATTTCATTCTTTCTGCTTTTACGGTTTCATCAATCACACTTGCTTCATGCGGTGATGACGACGACGACGATGACAACAATAACAACGTTGTTCCGGAAGTAAAGGATACCACAAACAAAGTTCCAGCAGACACCACGAACAAAGTGCCAAACGTACCAGGTGATGAATCTAATGACCCAACAGAAGAAGGAAAAGAACCAGAGACAAGCAATCAGTTTAAACTTGATGATGTGCAGGGCATTTGGCATGCGAAACTAGCCACTGGGCAAGAGGAATATGTTGAGATTTCGAACGACATAACACATATCATACGCTACAACACAGAATACATGGGAGAAGACCATTGGCTTTCTCTTAAATTGGGTGGTACAAACGTAGAAAACAACAAGATCGTTTTTTCGCCATCGTATCTAACGAACTCATACGGTTATGTTATTAAAAGTATAACAGAGAATGGAATGGTAGTAAATCCCAAAAGCCAGTATTTTGAGGATGAGAACTATAACACTCCTGACGTCACTTTTACAAAAGTAAGCGAACTACCAGCTCGTTTTCTTGATGAGTACTATATTTTCCAGTTCTCAATGGACTACACAAATTGGTAAAAGCTGAATAATCACAATTGTACAATAAAACGAAAGACTGACAGTGACACTATCAGTCTTTCGTTTTTTTTATATAAATTTGGAGGCAAACTGCACATTCCACACATCACCCATCGTTTCCCTCTGAATAAGATAGAAGAAGCATACAGAATCTTTGAGAACAAGGAAGACGGAGTGATAAAGGTGGAGATATA
>DCIP01000181.1:28468-28970 GCA_002317115.1 Candidatus Scybalocola fimicaballi | reverse complement strand
ATAGGATCCATACAATCCTGTGGAAGCATCATCTTATTGTCGTTCACCTTCCTACGCAAGAGATCGAAATACTGCTCAAGATCTGAATTTTTAACAGAAAGATCATATTCGACAGATATCTGAGCCATATTCTGCGTACACGCGCTCTTTATTCTACGCACCTGCGGAAGTGTCCTCAACACGTCTTCCATCGGTTGAGCGACCTTCAATTCCACCTCGTGGGCAGAAGCTCCCTGGCATGGGATAATCACCATCGCCTGCTTCACAGCCACAGCCGGATCCTCAAGTTTGGGCATCTGGTTGAAGGAGATGACTCCAGCAATAATAATACCCACTATGAAGCTCCAGAACACTGTGGAGTGTTCCATGAAATATCTCGTTATTCTCATAATACATCACCGATATTAGAGTCTGACTTTTCCTCAAGCACACGAACCTTCTCACCGTCTTGCAAACGTGAGGCTCCTGCCTTAACAATACGTTCAGATCCATTCAAACCTGA
>DCIP01000181.1:0-28266 GCA_002317115.1 Candidatus Scybalocola fimicaballi | reverse complement strand
ACCATCTTCTTTGTCTTGTCGACAATAGCAAGACGCATCTTATACAACTGGCTGGCATCAGCTTTCGGTGTGATGCTGACAAGTTTAAGCTTCACCGGACTGCCATCAGAGAAACGTCCGGAACAAGTGATCGACGTAATCTTGTCTTTCTCCATGTAGAGCGACGCGGGCACATTGCAGATAACCTCCATCTGCTTAGTGTCGAGCAATGTGATGATTGGAGTTCCTCCGTTTACCATCTCCGAAGCCTCAAAATTCACACTCTGCACATAACCGCTTGTCGGAGCGTAAAGATTGGTATATGAAAGTTTATTTTTATATCCCTGTAGGGCGACGGAAAGCTGAGCCAATCCGCTCGAAGCCTTGTCGTAATCGTTACCTGCGATACTGTTACTCTGTTTAAGCTTAGTCAGTCTCTCAACCTCACGTTTCAACTGATCATACTGAATCTGGGTAGCCTCAAGTTCAAGTTTGACATCCTTGTCGTCGAGCATAGCCACAAGTTGGCCCTCCTTAACAAAATCACCCTCTTTCACCAAGATACGGGCAATCTGTCCTGGCACCTTAAAACCAACGCTGATCTCACGAGCCTCCTCAATTGAACCAGCCATCGTCTTTGCAATCTCAGCCGAACCACATTTAGGTTCAGTAAGGATCACACTGTGAACGGTCTCTTTTTTCACACCGTCGCTTCCACATGACATCATGAAAGCAGAGGCAAAAGCGACACCCAATAATGTTCCAAATTTCATATTAATTTTGAGTTTTATTAAATTTTGACACAAAAATACATAGTATATAAGCCATAAAGCATACATAAAACTCCACACAAATGTTCTATAAGTAATATCAGGAGCCAATAAAGAAGAAACAGACAACATATATGACAAATTGAACATCACATTATCCTACAAACACATTATTTTTGCGTCGTCAACAATTAATCAAACGAGATGGAAACGTTTAAGCCAAAAGAAATTAATCTGAATACAAGCCAGATAAGTGATAAAATATATGGGAATAAAGATATCAACATTTTTTATTCCGTAAAATTTTTCAACTACAGAGAGCACGACGCTTTTCTACTTGGAGGATTCACAATCGCACTCGTCACAAACGGTCATGCCACAATAAGTATAGATGGCAAACAATATGAACTAAGCCGAGGAAACGTCCTGATTTCAACACCAGACAACATTACGAAAAATATAATGACCAGTGTGGATTTCGACGTCGCCGGACTATTCGTGTCGTCGGATTTCGGAAAAAAAGTTGCAATGGAAACACATGCCGACTTGACAATGATTTTTATCAACCGCACATTTATTGTTGATACCTTAGATGATACCGACCAAAATCTTTTCATCAAATACCTGGAGACTCTCTCTATTATGTTGAACGGAGACGATAATCCTATACATGAAAAAGCGTTATACTCCATTTTTCTTTCATTCTCATTCTTTATGGCTGACTGTTCAAACGCAGACGATCAAAAAGAAGAGAATGTTGTAGGAAGCAACTCAGCGGAGACCATAGTAAAACGATTTCTATTGATGTTGACCAAGAACAATAACAAATTCCTTAGTGTTGAGGAATATGCCAGCAAACTGAATATAACAGCCAAATATTTTGCATCTGTTTGCAAGTCGGTCACAGGCAAGACGCCCAATCAGATAAAGAATGAGCAAATAATAAGGGAAGTCAAGATTTTACTTGCCAACCCCAACTTATCCATTAAGGAAATTGCCAATATCCTTGGTTTTGCCAACCCATCTCATTTTGGAGTTTTTCTAAGACGAAATACAGGCAAATCTGCGTTGGAACTGAGAGAGGAGATGAAAATCTAAAAGAGGATTATATAGCAGTTGTCCCAAATGAGGATTGCCATCTAGAATGGGAAAAACCAGACTGAATTTATGATTCAGACTGGTGGATTAAACAAGATGGAATATTTTGTTGTTTTATAGAAAATCTCTATTTTTGCGAAACGACTAAATTGAAAGGGCACATAACTTAAAAATTTGATTTTTAATATTCTGTAGCGATAACATGAAACTCTATCATGGAACAGATACTATAGTAATGAAGCCTGAAATTCGAATTGTTGGATACACAAAGGATTTCGGCTATGGATTCTATTGTACAAATATAGAAAAACAGGCTAAACGTTGGGCAGTATCTAAACGTAAGCCACATATCATATGCGTATATGAATATGAAGCAAACGACAAACTCAATATCAAACATTTTCCCGAAATGACAGATGAATGGCTTGACTTTGTTGCTGCTTGTCGACATGGAGAGGCTCATCAATATGACATTGTCGAAGGTCCAATGGCAGATGATGAAGTATGGGACTATGTAGAAGATTTCCTTGCCAATCGAATAACTCGAGATGTATTTTGGGCTTTAGCAAAATTCAAACACCCTACACATCAAATAATATTTTGCAACGACAAAGCATTAGCTACGTTGAAATATATTGAACACTACGAAATTCCAGACAAACGATGAAAAACATATATTTTCCAGACGAAGACATTACATTCAACGATCTCTACTTTGTATGCTATATGATAGAACGTGTAGCTAGAAACATCAAACAGCGTAACCGTTATGTGGTAGAACATATAGGTAGCGAAGGACTTGCTCGTCAACTTTCTATTGCAGAAACCAACCATTGCCTTAATCCTGAACAAGTTGTAAGCGATTGGAAAGAAGAATATAAACTTGCAAACGGAAATGTTGATATAACTCAAGTTGACATTGAATATACAGATAAGGTTCCGTCAGAAACTCAAATGGGAAAAGTCTATGCCAGACTGATTGATTCCGTATCAAAACAAGGTTTTGATCTTGTGCAAACGATTCAAAACATTTATGCTTCTCCTATTTGTGATGCAATAGACAATTATAACTCCAGTGCATACTACGAGCCCAGCTATGTTCAAACGAGGGCTTATTATGATGGAAGTTTTTGAAATGACGGATCAAAAATCTCTTAGATTTCTTTGTACAACACAATAAAATTCATAATTTGAGCAGTACAAGAACCCGCCAAGCCTCTTTACAATGCTCAAATCGTGCGAGGCGTTTTATTTTTATGAGTGTATAAGTTTATATCAAATTTAATTCCATTTAACAAGTCATTTTCAAGTTCCTCCAAACTCGTTTCATTATTGCATGGATAACGATACAATCAGACCCACAGCGTATTTATTACAACATCTGTATCATCAAATATTTTCTTGACGGGATTTCTCCAGACAACGATATGACTACTAAACTTCGTTGGTTGTTTATTGAATTTCCCTATATAGATTTAAGGGCCATGGGATTCCCATTAAACTGGGAAATGGAGCCTTTGTGGAGATGAATAACTCATATCATTAGACGTTCCATACAAATCACGTCGACGTGGGATTTTGTGCCAATTAGAAAAGCAATAACGACGCTTTTTATCTGGTATGAGAGAAAATAAACACCAGGCTGAATTATGGCTCTGTTTTATATTAATCTTCAAAATAATATTTGACAACTTTCACTATCTCCGTCTTCTTTTTCACCACTTTTCCACCTAACAGCTTACTAACACAATTCAGTTTTTCTATACTAATCACAGGATTAGAATAAAAGTAGACACGATCGCCATAATCTAATCCAAGATTATGTGCATCATCACTCCTAAGAAATTTCGCTAAACTTCCATATTTTCCCTCAATCATAGATCTTAATTCATTCTTAAAATCATTGATATCTATATACTCCTTAGCTTCGTTGTTTTCCATATCTAATTAGTTAATTACATTTCCTCTTCGTCAATATTCCCACTCAATCTGGAAGTCTCTGCCATCGCTTCTTTTCTACGGGAATAGTATTTATCTACAACAGCATAAAATGCAGGACTATGATTTGGTTCTATGATATGAGCCAACTCATGCACAACAACATGCTCAATACACCATTCAGGTAATAGCAAAAGATAATAGCTAAACTGCAAATTATGTGTCTTATCCGTACATCTTCCCCATTGAGATTTTGTTGCACTATACACGATTGATCCTGGTGTGACATTCATCATCTTTGAATACTTTTCTATCAAAGGAAGTATTATGGCTGATAGTTTGCGTCTTGCGTCGTTTTGTTGACGATGAGTAAGCAACGGTAACTGACTATAGAAATTATTTTTTGCTTCTACTCTTTGCAATGTCTTTGGCACATTCTTTTCAATCCATGACTCATGTTTTGAAATGAAGTCATCGATCTCTTTTTGTGTAGCAGACAAAGGAGCGGAGACATTTACGCCTCCCTCCTTTGTAGTTCTCATAGATAAAGATTTTACATCCTTACGGATGATATTTATATTAACACCTTCTATCATTACTCAACCTTTCTTACTGGAACTTTTTGTCTGTACATCACAACCTTCTTTATCTTGTAGATGATTTCCCATTGACAGACTCTCTTCTGGGGATCTCTGGATCTTGATGGTCTAACCACATCTCCAGTGTTTAGAAGCACAGTCTTACCTCTACTTGTGTCATTTGTCGCATAGCCGATAAGATCACCATACGAATCATAGTTTTGATGTGAAATGATCTCCCATGAATCCTGATCGTACAATTCAAGCAGCATAATTTCCACAATTCCCTGAATACGCTTCTTTACAAGCAGATACCTGAAATCACGAAGCTCAAATGGAAATTGACCTCCACAATAAGAAAAGATTCCATTATCTTCGCTTTTATCCAGATCTACATTATAATTCAACGCAAATGACATTTCACCTTCTCTATAGACATACCTTGACGCATTTGTAGGAGTCAAATGAACAGAATATGTTTTTTCTCCATCTTCATAAGTTTGTCCTTCTTCTCCAAATGCGGAACACAATTCTTTAGGATAAGAGATTCTTAGACATTCTTCATCACCAATTTCTTTGTAGAATTCACTATAGTCGATAGCAAATACATTGCCGTTTGAATTTGTGTCCAAAGCGAAAATCGATGGTTTCAATGACTCTTGCAAATACAATACAGGCCAATAGAAATCTCCTCCATTCCATCCTTTGTTCTTTCCAGTCGTAGGATCTATATTTTTTTCTCCTTTTTCATGCAATAGAACCAATACTGGCATCTCTTTCGATTCAGCTTTAGCCGAAGTTATAACATTACCACTCTCTGGCGAATCCTCGAATCCTCCGTCCAAACGTACTCTGTTAATCTCACGATTCTCATAAAGCTTAACCTTTATCTTTCCTCCAGATTCTTTCGTCGCATAATCCAAAGCACATTGCAATTCAGACATGTTTTCAGAGTACATTTCATTTTCAAACATTTCTCCATAAAGGTATGTTTGTCTAATATTGTACAAAATATCTCGAACATCTTCTACTGGAATCTCTGCATAATCGACCGTCCCGTATGGAGACAAGATACTCCTAATTTCATCATTAAATGGCTTGACATAAGTCTTGAAATCTGCCATGAAACCTATTGGAAAGATACGACTTCCTGGTCTTAGTGGAATAGTCTTCGATACTGCAATCTTAGATGACGCACATGGCTTAAAATCCTGATCATATCCTACAAATATAGAACTTGGAACCTCTCCATCTGCACAACTCATCAATTGAGTTCGCAAATCCTCATCAAGTTCATGCATCCTTGTAAGGATATTATAGATAAGGTTAGTTGTGTGAAGACGTGTCACTGCCATGTCTTCTTTGCTTCTTGCTCCATAGAAACGAGCGTGCTGCATCACTGTATCCTGTTGGTTTGTATCTCTTCCGTAGAAGAAACAAATCATATTGTCTATTGTAATACCTCTATTCAAAATGTTTCCTCCGATGAATATGGTTGCCTTAGTCTGAAGATCAAACTGACCTGTCTCCTTATTCATCTGAGCACAATCATCAAGATCCTTGTCGGAATTCACCACATAAATGGAATAGTCATTCTTTACGAAAATCTGATTGACAACCTCCTTGATCTCGTCTAATGATGGAAATACGACGTCGATTAGACCTTCATTATTACCTTTTTTATTTGACTCCCCAAATGATGTGTAGGCTTGCGATATCATACTCTCTATTGGCTCACTTTCTAGGTCTCCTGCAAAATATGATTCTATGTCCTCCAACAATGCGTCTATCAAATCTTTCTGCCAAGAATGAATATCCTTAGCGATATCAACATGAAAAACAGCACAGGTCTTGTATCTTTCGTTCCTTGTCTGCAACACTCTAATCGCTGTTGCCATAAAATACGACACAAGAGCATACGACAGTTCATACAAGTTTGAAGAATTAGTTCTGCTATCCTCATTAAGATATCCATTATACCTACGTTTCATCACATCCATACATTTCTGCGGAACTGATGTAAACAAATGAGAATACATAGAATCAGGATTCTTTGATTGAACGTAATACACATCGCCTCCTATATATCGGCTATGGACTGGTACCTGACTAACGAATCTTGGTTTAAACGAATAAACCATATTACCCTGTAGATTCAAGTCGCCACCAGGTTGCAAGAACAAAGAATAAGGGGTGGCTGTCACTTGAAGATAATGACAATTTGAAAGTTCATGTCGGAAGCGGTCAATCTGATCCGAAATCACAGCCAATTGCTTGAATGCCTCCTGCAAAATTGGATTACCATCTTCATCGTTGCATATTTCAACTGGAGAATTTACATAGTTTCTACTTGCAAAATCAGCCTCATCATCGACAATAAGCACGTTTTTGTCTTTCAGAAATGAACTTTTTCTTACGAACAACTCAGTCAACCTACGCATATTTGCCACCTGCTTCATGCAGACAAATACGACCTTTTTTCTATCTACAACTGCCTCTTTCAACGATCCCTTAAAATCATGGATATTGTAGATTTCTATCACATTCTTTGCCCCAGATTCCTCCTTAAAGAATCGGTAGTCGTACTCAAATCTCTTGTAAGTCTGCTCCCCAAGTGCTACTGTGCCATTAGTCAAAACGACAGCAACATCCACACCTTTGTCAAAAGCAAGACCAATCACATTCTCAAAAGTGTCCGTCTTACCACACTGGATGCGACCAAGCAACAATCCTGGTTCCTTTGATCTCGGACCATCTTCAAGCAGTTTTGCGACTGTCTGCTCCACGCATCTCTTCTTTTCATCACTCACACTTCCAAACTTCTTTTCTGCCTCTTTGATAAGTCGGTCGTAAATCGGAGTGGAAGAAGACGCTGCTGCCTTCTCCTCTGCTTCAAGATCTGCCTTTCTTTGCAAAAGTTTCTCATCCACAGTCAAATTCATTGCCTGTAGAGTTTTTATCGTATTGATTATTTGCTCAAGTTCTGTCATAATTATCAAATTTTTATTCGTTTTTTCCTTCCACTATCTTTATCTCTTCTTCGGTCAATCCATACAACTCATAAACAAGTCGATCTATTTCACGCTCTTCTGCTGTTGTGTCGGCGAGTGGATCAAGTTTCTTGGCTGAGAGGATGCGGTCAACTATTTCTGAAAGTTTTTCCTTTTCATCCTCATTCATAGAGGGAATAGGTATTTTACTTATCTCTTTGCTTGTCACGTTTGTATTTGTACTTGTCGCCTTGAAGATATAATTAGCGGCAGTTGAATTCAATATGGCTAAGAGGACTTTTAGTGGCGACGTATTTCTTAGTGAGGATATGTAGTTCGTAGAGTTTGCACAACACATTCCCTTGGGAAGTAAAGTCGCAATTAACCTTATCTTAGAATCTACTCCTGTAATTCTTTGCATTACAAGTCGTGGAGCATTGACTTCAAGAAGTCGATTATTACTAAATGATAAACATGATGATGGAACATATTTAACTCCACCTTGAGAGGGAGTGTCTGTTATATGATACCTTAATACCTGAGCTCCTGTTATTATGCGGGTTTTATCAGAGGACGGCTCGTACGAGAAATTACTCTTGTATTTAGTCATGTCTATTTCCCCTGCACTAATGTTATACACTGAATCATCAGACTTGTTCCTCATCTTAACAAGAATATTCAATTGCGTTTGATCGCAAATGGGTAAAGTTAAGTCTTCTTGGAAAACATCAATGATTTCTGTTTTAGTAATTCTTAATTTTCTCGAGTGCAGCATTTGTCTTTCATTCCAAATAGTAATATTTATAGGAACTGTTTGATAAGCTGTGTTTTTTCTTAAAACACAAAAACATACACTCATTTTGGCAGATTCAAAGACTCTTTTATTCTTGTCGTCTCGTTCCGGATATGAATCTACGGAGAGAATAGATGTTTTTTCAAATAATAATTTTCTGTTTTCTAAGGCACTGTCCTCTGCAAGTAGAGAGTTCTGCGTAATCAAGCATATTATTCCATCTTGATTACACATGTCAGTACCGAGAGGATAAAAGTATTGAAACATATTTATTCTACCACCTTTTGCGTATTTATGGTAATTAGATTTCTTGTATGCCTCCTGTGCTTCCTTAGAAAGATCTCTCAATTCATTATACGGCGGATTTCCAATCACAACATCAAAACCTCCCTTATCAAATACATCCTTAAAGTAGATGTGCCAAAGGAAAAACTGATTGTTTGGAATTGGAAGATCCTTCATCTTTTGCTTAATGTCGTCAGTGCCTCCCTTTAGATTAATGATATAGGTCTTGACATCGCTATTGATAGAATCTCTGAGTTCAGCCTTTTTGTCATGATTGTCGGTGCTGTAATAAATACGCAATGCATCCTGAATGTTTTTCAAGGCATCTTCTTCATTAAAAGTCAGACTTAGCTGATATTGTCTTGCATTCTTTTCTTTTGCACTCTTCTTAAGTTGTTCATCGTGAGTCATTCCGCTCAAGTCAATTCCTTCATAACTCTCCAACAATGAATTTCCCTGCATAATCTTATAGTCAAGATTAGGCAATGGTTCGGCTTTATCAGAATCCACTACAATAGAAAGCCAGAATCTTAATCTGGCAATATCCACAGCTCCTGCCTCTATATCAACTCCATAAATAGAGGTTTGTATAATCTCTCTCTTTATTTTAGCTATATCATCATAGGATTCTATTGCTAATCTGCAATCAAGAATCTCTCTCAACATACCCATTGGAAAGGCTCCAGAACCAATTGCCGGATCACATACTTTTATCTCTTTCAAAAGAGTCAGTATTTCTTCCGTAGTCTCTTTATTCCAATTCTTATTCAACTCATGGTGCTGAACATACTCTCGCAACTCTTCTTTGTCTACTCCACTCTTTTCCAAATAGGCAATCAAAGACTCTTTGCACATGTACGATACAATCTCTTTGGGTGTATAAAATGCACCTTTGTCTTTGTTGTCTTCAAGTTGACTCTCAAAAATTTTTCCAAGCATTTCAGGGTCGATTCCCACCTCCGCATCAGTTGGATCATTCTCGTCGATAGTGAAATTATACTTATCAAGAAGGTCAAACAGATTTTGCCATAAATCTTTTCCAAAAACTGACCTTGGCACATCAAGTTCTTTGCATTCAAACAATCCTCCATTTAAGAATGGCACATCAATCTTACCATTATCGCCATACCCTTTCACTATTGTTTGAAATAGCTCAGAATGCTCGTTATTCAAGCATTCAAAAAAGATTTTTTCAAGCACATTGTCGAGAAATCGAAATTCCTCTCCTGATTTCAATTGACTACAATATGCATTAAAGATATTTCTCAAAAACTGTTTATCGCCATTCATCCATCCCTTTTTCTGTACAAAACAAAGGAAAAGAATTCGTCCAAGAAGTAGTTTTACATAATCTCTAATCTGCTTGTCATCAAAATTGTCAAAATCAAAATATTTAGAGTCAGTTGCTCTACTGCAGAAATCCTTATAAATTGCAGTATATTCGTTGAAAAAGTCTTTTGTGAGTCTCTCCACAGAGAAGGCTTCATATAAATCAGAAAGTTCGAATCCTTTCTTTATTTCACTTAATCGACTTACTGCAGTGTTATGTTCAGAAAAAGAGTCGCCTACCAAAAATGAAAATCTTTTTGCAGACGTAATATTATCCTTTAAATCGCAGATATAGGAAATTCGCCACTCCTTATCGTCGTAGTATGCCACCAATACGGCATCAAATGAACCATATTTCGGATTTACAAGTTTTGAGACAAGATTACGCAATGACACTCTTTTCCGACGAACTTGAGAAATAGACGAATAAGAGAAAAGGCCTACAGTGTCTCCATTAGGGGTAGATATACGGCCATTATAATAGCCAACGTATTTAGCATTATCATCATTAAAAGTAAACTGTTGAGGCTCCGCGTAGACATCGATAGCATGAAACACGTCAACAAGGATTTTATTCCAATTTCCTACAGCAAATGGTCTTTTGAATATATCTCGTAAATCTTTCTTTTCCATGGTTCTAATACTATCTATTAAACAAACGACTCCGACAATACGACAACAGGTTCTGTCTCTTCAATCTCCTTCACACCATCTCCATAATCAGGAGTCACGTAATCATTTATCAATTCATCAATTTTCTCTTTGATTTCAGTTTGGGATAAAGACGTAAGACTCTTCCCTAGTGCCACAAGTTCTCTTTGCAAATGCTGGTATACACCATTTTGCAAGAACTTTATCAATTCATCTCTTTCACTATTGGTAATCTTGTTTTCTCTTGCGAACTGTTTTACAAGGTTAATAGCTTGCTGAGCCACTTTATCGGGATTAACCATAAAAGCCATTTCACTTTCCACTTTCGCAGCATTCGTTCTTTTCGTGAATGTTTTTATAGCAGAATTCACATGATCGTAATGATTTGGAGAAAGCCTTATATCCAAGGCCTTCTCTTCAGGATCGGCTTTTAGAATAGCGACAGCATCAAGGAAATCAATACTGTTTGCTTTTCCAGAAGCATCGACGCGAATAAATTCCGACTTTACGCTTGAAGATGCATAAACAAGAGTCTCGCCTGATTTTCCAAATTCAGAAGATCGTCCGACACGACTTCTAACAGATAGATGCTTTATCTTCTCAAACCACTTCTTGTTGTCTTTTCTAAAATTTCTAACCTCTCGTAGCAGTTCAATCTTTTTATCGATCTCATCGGAAATATCTGCATTGAAAATCTCAAACTCTTTAACAATTTCCTCTCTTGAAAAGATTTGTCCATCCTCTCCAAATGCAGAGTGGAATCCCTGTAATTTAATCAAAGCATTCTGATACAATCCAGCAATCTTATCTCCTGGTTTTGAAGGATAAAACATATAATTGACAATGCTGTCTGCTACAGATCCGATACGGTTGACACGACCAATTCTTTGCATCAATTTAGTGGAATTCCAAGGTTCGTCATAATTGACAATCACATTAGACCTATGAAGATTCACTCCTTCAGCAAGGACATCGGTAGAGATAATGATATTGTATCTATTCTCCTGTTCCGACACAGGCAGATTGGCATCGAAATTCTTTCTAATTGTTTTTTCCAAAGAGCCTCTGTTTCCAGAAGAAACGTTCAACACATCGTTCCTTCCTAACTCATTTGTAAACCTATCATACAAATAGTCAAGAGTGTCCTTGCTTTCTGAGAACAACACAAGTTTTCCAGTTGGATTTATTTCTTTCGAGAAGAGTTCATTTTCAAAACACTCTTTGAATCGGTCGAATTTCTGATCGTCATTCTCTTTTGCCCAATCTTCATTCAATCTTTTTAGTTCTTTCAGATCATCATCAAGCATCTTCTTAAACTCAGGGTCAAAATCAGCAGCACAAAAGACGCTATTCTCTTCGTCATAACCTTTATTCATAGCTTCTTCGATGATTTCATCGAATGTCATGCCATTTTCAAGTTTATCATTAATGTTCAAGTCGGGCATAATAAGGATTTTGTCTTCATCAAACATTTTCTCCATATTTTCCGTAAATCGGAGAAGATTTGCCAATGAAATCTTGAAAGCGTGGAAACTACTTTCAAGTCGCTTAACCATGTGAATTTTAGTGATATTCGCCAAAGATTTGGCAATATGATCAGCGCTCTTAAATTTCTTTTTATGTTCAGGAATTAGAAATTCGATTGCACGATATCTGGCATAATTCAAATGGTTTGTAAGATCGCTCATCGTGACATAAAATCTCGCTGATGTATCCTCATCCATTCTATATTCAAGAGAATTAGGTTTTTGAATAGTAGGAAATTTTATACCTTGCTTATCCAAATCATTTTTATACTCAGGACAATTAAGAATATTGAAACGAGTACGACGAATCGTCACTTTATCTATTATCCTTTTTCGGATATCTTCATACATTTCATCGACATCCGTTGTGACATCTCTTTTACCTGTTTTTCTTTCAGCCATCAAATTCTTATACTTTTTGATATGCTTTGAGAATTCAACCTTAAGATTTTCAACACCCTCTATAGTACATTGAGCAGAATTCTGAAATAAAAGAAGTTGATTTAATATATCCTCTGGACGGTTGTTCAATGGAGTAGCAGAAAGAAGCAAGATTTTCTTTCTCGAATCCTTTACAAAACCTTTGTTCTGACGAGGAGCTTTGCAAATTTTCTGCAAAGAGTCATATTTTCCAGTGCCATCGTTTCGGAATCCATGAGCCTCGTCAACAATGACCATATCATATTCTCCTTTGCTTCTGTATCGATTTTTCTCCTCCAATACGTAATCAAGACTTCCATTAGAAACAAAGTCTGCTTTTTTCTCTATGTCGAAAAGAGCAAATGTATCCTCCCAGTTCTTTTTCAATGCAGGTGGATAAACCACAAGTATTCTGGTGTTCCTTCCATTCGATTCTATAAATCGTTTGGCTATCATTGTAGCAATCAATGTTTTGCCAAGACCAACGACATCGGCAAGAATAACACCATTATGCTTCATAATCATCTGATAACCTTCTATCACAGCATCCTTTTGATATTTTAGATCCATGACACTAGGAGGAAGATTCATAATGAAATCATCTTCTGCTTGATCGCCAAATACATCTATCAAAGTCTTCATATAGATTTCAAAAGGAGTTGGTTGATAGCCAAGATGAGTATCGTCGAGATTTATGTCATCTACAGTAAAATCTTCACCTTCTCCCCAAAGACGATCAAATTCCTCTTTGCAATAATGCACATCGTCGTAATCCTTCAATGCAATATTCAATTCATAAGTTGGAGGATCTGTAAGTCCAAGTCCAGATTTAGAAATATTAGACGAACCCATAATCACCCATCCATCGGTATGTTCAGTATGGTTTTCAGGCAAGCAGAGATAGAACTTTGCATGTAGTTTCTTCGAAGGATGAATTCGCATCTTCAATTTTCCAGACTTCAAGTCGTCTATCATCTGAAGTATTCCATCTTCCACCTCTTTTGAATAATTAGAAGTGGCTATATCTTCTATAAATTGATCATTGTAAATGGATTTTGCTTTTTCAGAATCGCCTGTGAATATTTTCGTTTTATCGTGATTTTTCCAAATATCATCAATATTGATTCCGACAAGAATTCTTAAATCCTTGACATCTTTTAATTCTTTGCGTAGAGAAAAATATCCTGAAGATCGGAAAAAGCCTACAACAGCAAGGAAACGGTAAAAATTGCTCCCCATTCCAGAGGAAATACCCTTAAACTTATCAAATAGTGTATTCTGTTGGTTATTAAAGAAATTACTTGCCATAGGAGTCCTATCTATCCTTTTCCCGACAGACTCCCTTCATCAGGTTTAGTTAAAACAAAAAAAGCGTGGGAATCAACTTATTACCGTTCATCCAGATTTGTTCGGCCTTCCCAAGCCTTATCCATTTAGATGAACTAAGTCGAACACCCACGCATAAAGGTATATGATGCCAACGAAGTGCGCTCCCACGAAGTGAGTACGCACAACATTGGCTGACAATACCAAAGCATGAGCATTTACTAATTCTCGTTCTTAATGGATTTTGATAAATGGGAAGTTTAACAAATCAAGAACAAGCGTAAGTAAACGCTTTCAATATGTATGTCACTTTAAGCGGAATAACGCAAAAAGCGGTGCAAAATTAGTCAATGAATGATTTGAAACAAAAATATTACAAGTGTTGTATGGCACCATTTTAAATATTTTTCTCATTCCCCCTCAAAAATCTCCTCATCTCTACCGTCTTTAACGGATATTATTTCTATCTCATTTATATTTTTCTAAAACTTTGCAAAAAGTTCTTTCCATAAAACGAACTTTCTCAATTTTTACCAAAAGTTCTTTCTATAAAACGAACTTTATCAATTTTCACCAAAAGTTCTTTCCATAAAACGAACTTTTACGTTGATTTTCCTACACACGCAAGACGGGGGAAGCTATCCAATTTCTGTAAAATTCGTGGCCAATTTATGACAATTCGTGTTTCAATTCAATTTGCCACAACAAATATCCGTGTTATCCGTGCAATCCGTGTTCGTTAATTTTCCGAATCATTTCCGGAAATTTTACGTTCACTCCCCTAAAAATTCCATGTTTTTGAGCATTCCGACGTCGCAACGATGATACTCATATCTAATTATTTATCAAGCATATACACTCAGTATGTTACAAGTATATTTTGATATTGTTACGTTTGGCATCCATAAAAAAATGTTCATCTACTGTGTTTGGTATTGAATTTTCGTGCTATCTTTACTAATGCTATTACATTTGCAAGCAGAAGGATTTCAAAAACACACGAGTATGGTTAAACGTATTACACTTACAATTCTTGCTACTCTATTTTGTAGCTCTTTGTTTGCAGGTACTTTTATTGCAGACAAAGGTGTATCTCACTCTACTGATGAATTAAGAAAACTTGTCTTTTCTAATGGTAAAGTCGATACTTATTTTACTGATGGCAGTATGACCAGCTACGATTTCTCTTCACTTCAGCGTATCTATTTCACTGAGGTTGAGGTAAAGGAACCGACTGGTGTGGAGGAGACATCAAGCGAAGGCATTCTTCTCTACCCTAACCCGGCTGTGGAATCGGTCAATCTTAGCGGTGTTCCTGCAAATGCGAACATCTCAGTCATTAATATGAGCGGTATGACTGTCGCTAATATGAAAGCCGACGGTGATGTTTTGAGCATCGACGTCGCAAACTATAAATCAGGCATCTACTTCATCAGAATCAATTCTGAGGTTGTTAAATTTATTAAAAAGTAAAAATCTCACACTATGAATACTAATAAACACATTATTTTCAGTTTGGCTCTTGCCTCTGCATTCTCAGCATCAATGGCTGACAGTTTCCACGTCTTCATGAAGGATGGACGTGTGGTCGAATATACGACAGATATCGTCGACAGTGTTGTTTTTGTTAAGGCTGGAGAATCTATCGAGCCTGTCACTCCAGTTATCCCTTCTGATCCAGTCGAGGTGACTCCTTCTGAGCCTACCACTCCTGGTGAGGTGGCTACTCAGGGTGATATCAAGATTCTTACAACTGGCGGTTGGCTTGAGACTTGTTTCGCTACTTGGTCTCCTTTCTCTGGAGCATCTAAATATAAGGTTTCTGTGAAGAAGGCATCTGATAGCCAGTATGTTCAGATCGACGACGCTTTGATCCGCAACTATGGCAACTTCTTCCGTGCTGACGCCCTTGGTCTTGCGGCTGGCGACTATAATCTAAGCGTGGTTGCGGTAGACGCTAATGGCAAGGAGCTTTGCAAGCCATCTATCTCAAAGGTCTCAGTTAAGGCTCACGACCGTTCTGGTTTTGCATTCTCAAATGGCAACGTGCCAGGAGCCTACAACATGGACGGCACTTTGAAGAAGGACGCTATCGTGCTTTACGTTACTGAGAAGACTAAGGATAAGGTATCTGCTGACATCGTGACTTCAAGCAATGGAACAACAACGTCGGCTCAGGGAATCCAGAATATCTTGACTCTATATAAGAAGGGTTACGACGCTCGCCCACTCTGCATCCGTCTTGTGGGCAACGTGACTGATCCTGCCGTAACTGATAAGGGCGACGTGTTGGTTGACCTTGGAGCCACTAAGCAGAAGAGTCTTGGAGTGACAATCGAAGGTGTCGGCGAGGACGCTGTAGCGAACGGTTGGGGTGTGAGAATCAAGAATGCCAAACTTGTGGAGGTTCGCAATATCGGTACAATGAACTGTAACTCTGGCGAGGGCGACAATATCGGTCTACAGCAGTCTTGCGAATATACATGGGTTCACAACTGTGATTTCTTCTATGGTGATGCCGGAAGTGATGCGGATCAGGTGAAGGGCGACGGTGCGTTGGATTGCAAGAAGTCGACTTACATCACATTCTCATACAACCACTTCTACGATAACGGAAAATGTAATCTTCTTGGTTTGAGCGAAGGCACAACTGAGGATCTTTACATCACATACCACCACAACTGGTACGACCACTCAGATAGCCGTCACCCACGTGTTCGCTACTATTCAGCCCACGTCTACAATAACTATTATGACGGAAATGCCAAGTATGGTATCGGATCAACACTTGGTTCAAGCGTCTTCTCGGAGAACAACTATTTCCGCTCATGCAAGTTCCCAATGTTGACATCAATGCAGGGTTCTGACCTTTACGCAGAGGATAGCAAGAGCACAACAGACAACGCCACTTTCAGCAAAGAGGCAGGTGGAACAATCAAGTCGTTCGGCAACAAGTTTGAAGGCAAGGTCACTTACTGCTCTTACAACAACACAATATCAGCGTTGAAGGGATCAACTGATACACGAGGCATAAACGGCAAGACAAATTTCGACTTCTACGAGGCAACATCACGCAACGAGAAAGTGCCAGCATCAGTAGCGTCTCTTTCAGGAGGCAACACATACAACAACTTCGACACAAACTCATCTGTGATGTACTCATACACTCCAGATTCAGCAGAGCAGGCTGTTGAGAATGTAAAGGCTTACGCTGGCCGTCAGAACGGTGGTGATTTCAAGTGGACATTCACTACTGCCGACGATGAGAGCTACGCTGTAAACGCTGCGTTGAAGACTGCGTTGACTAACTACAAGACTTCAATGAAGAGTATTCAGGGAGAGTAATAAGCCCCCTCTGTCCCCCTAAAGGGGGATGTTGAGGGCAAAACAAATCTCCCCCTTCAGGGGGAAGGGGGGCCAATAATATAACATTATGAAACACATTCAGAATATAATAATAACCTGCTTCTGTTTATTGTCATCACATTTTGTGATGGCGAATCCAGAGGTGATGGTAAATGGAGAGGCTCTTGCGTCGTCTCCTGCAAAGATCACAATCAATGGAGATAATGTCAATGTCACTTTCTCCGACGGTTCGATGACTTCATTCGACATGGATGATATCGTGGTCAATTTCAGTATGCCTACTGATGTGGCTACACTTCAGAACAAACTGTTTGCTATCAATTCAACAGTTGAGAATCAGTTGATCCTTTCCGGAGTTGAGGCAGAAAAGAGATTGTCTGTCTTGTCGGTTTCGGGCATTTCCGTCTACACAGGAAAAACAGAATCCAATGAGACAAGAATCGATATTTCGAATTTGGCATCGGGAGTTTATCTACTAAACGTAGATGGAAAAGTCGTTAAATTCATTAAGAAGTAAGGCGTATGAAAAAGATTATTTTACCATCAATGATAGCACTAATGTGCATGCCATCTTTTGCTCAAAACAAAGTGAAGGTGACGATGGACAACGGTGCGGCTGAGATCTATTCATCGTCTTCAGTGGAGTCGATTGATTTCAGCAACAACAGCAATAACTTCAGCATCTCGTTCAACAACGGAGATGAGAAGAGAAGCTTCAACGGCAATGCCACACAGATCAGTTTCATCAAGCAAACACCTGTTCAGCAAGGTGGAATTGACATCGTTTATGCCGACGGTTGGTTTGAATCAGGCTTCGTTTTGTGGAATGCCTTTTCTGGAGCGTCATCTTATTCCGTCTACTACAAAGAGATGGGAGGAAAGTACGCGAAGATAGATTCCGAGCTTATCAGGAAGTCTGGTTCGCAATTCAGGGCCGACATTTTGGGTTTGAAGAAGGGAGATTACCAATTTAAGGTTGTTCCAGTAGTTGGAGGCAAAGAAATCGAAGGAAACGCCTCAGAAACTGACATCGTGACAGTCGGTGCATTCGACCGTAGCGGTTATGCTCACTTCAATTACACAGAGGGAGTCGGAGCATACAAAGACGACGGTACTCTTAAGGATGGAGCCATCGTGGTGTACGTCACTGAGGAGAACAAAGACAAGGTTACAATCCCTGGCTACGAGAGCGTAGGAACAGGTATTGGTTGGATTTTGAACAACAATCAGTATTCAAGTTCAGCTTCAAACACCTACACAGCAGACGCGTCGAAGAAGGGAATCTTCGCTGTGACTAAAGAGCATCCAGTTGTAATTCGTTTCATCGGTAAGGTGACAAGTCCGGAAGGATTGACTGCCTACAACTCCACAGACAATGGTGGTAACGTCGGCGATAACGGACACTTGGCTCGAATGAAGAACGCTCAGAATTTGACTATCGAGGGAGTTGGCGACGACGCCCAGATCTACGGTTGGGGATTCCATTTTATCTGTTCTGATAATAAGTACGGAAAGAGTTTTGAAGCACGAAACCTACTCTTCGACGACTATCCAGAAGATGCCATCGGAATGGAGGGAGTGCAAGCGTCGTCGACAGTCACTTCAGATTTGAGTGCGTCAGTTGAGAGATGTTGGGTTCACCACTGTTCATTCAAGCAAGGCTACTGCGCTAATCCTGCAGAGAGCGATAAGAAAGAGGGCGACGGTTCTTGCGATTTCAAGCGTGGTCAGTATTTCACATTGAGCTACTGCTATTTCGAGTACGGACACAAGACAAACCTAATTGGTTCGAGCGACGCGTCGTTGCAGTACAACATCACATTCCACCACAACATCTGGAAGAGTTGCGCTTCACGTGTGCCACTGCTTAGAAATGCCAATTTCCACTTCTACAACAATTATGTATTTGGAGACATGACTGATCCAGAAGCAAGTTTGAGCTACATTGCGTCTTGCCGAGCAAACTCATACCGTTTCTCAGAGCATAACTATTTCGACGGATGCAAGAACGTCTGCGAAATCACTTCAGGAGGAGTCTCTAAGAGTTATGGCGACATCTACTACGCATGTTTCGGCACAAACGACGCAGTGATGGCAAAGACAAGAGATGAGGCAGTAGCTAACAACTGTCAGTTCCAGGCAAGAAAGATCAATTTTAGTAAGTTTGATACCGACGCTACTCTATTCTACTACGACGCGTCGAAGAAGCAGACAAAAGGCTATATCACAGACGCTGTCACAGCACGCAAGGAGTGTTTGATGTACTCTGGTGTAATGAAACAGAAGAAGGTCGCAAACACATCTATGAATATCAACAGTGTGAATGGAGCAATCGATATGAGCAATTGCAAATACGACGCTACTATGGGAACTTCCGGCACTGGCATCACATTCACTGGCTATAAATCGGGCAAGTTCAAAGGTCAGGGCATCACATTCAGAATAGACAGAAGCTGTAAGGTGACAATCACTGCAGGATCCGACTCATACGGTGGACCATATTTGATGTGTGCCGACGGCACTAAGATTGGACAGTTGAGTGGAACATCATCGTACAACATCGGTGCTGGAACATACTTCATCGGTTCTGGTTCAAAGGACAAGGAGAGCTCAGTCACTTCACTTTCTCTAAGCTGTATTGAAGATTCGGAGGTGACAAACAAGGTTGATTCCAACAGTGGTAATGCTAACGAAAACGAAAACCAGAATGGTGGAAACACTGGAGGTTCAACTACTAATCCGAACATTGATTTGACTTCAGATCAGGCATTGACTTTCGATAACGGAGCCACAGACAAAAGCGGATTCTTCAACATCACCGCCAACCTAAAGAGCGGCGTCACAGCCAAGACATACAATGGCGTGACTTACACTACTGCAATAAAGATGGAGAGTAGTACAACCGTAACATTCACTACCGGAGCAGCCAAGAAGCTTTACATCGTCACTGATACTCCAAGCGGAAAGATCAAGGTGGATGGCAATACAGTGACTGCAGACGCAGACGGAATTGCGAGTGTGGAGTTGAAGGCTGGCAACCATACAATCGCTAAGGGAGACACAATGAATGTCTACAGCATAATAATAAAATAAACGCTAATAAACTCAATATTTAACCCTAATCCCCAAAGGAGCGCAGAGATGCGTTCCTTTTTTCCGTTTTTACAACACGAAAAAAATCGTTAAAAAACATTAAATTCAGATAACACATCAAAAAAATTATTTGCAAACAACATGATTAATTAAAAACAATATTTATTTTTGCAAGCGAAAAAAATAATTAATGTCAAATAATCATGTATAACAATTTTAAGTTGTTTAGCTTGTTCTGCCTTGCAGGATTAACACTATTCACTTCATGTGATAAGGAGGACAAGTTGGATCCAGAGGATCAGAATGGCGAAAAAGGGTATGTTGCTCCATCAGAGTGGGCACAGGGTTCATCAAGAAAGTACGTTGAAAATCCCAACGAACTTCAAACAGTAAGAGTCCAGCAGTATCAGTTGGAGGGAACAGGAATCGCATTAGCCAATCACCACAAGAGTGTTAATTTCAAAGAAGTAATCGACCTTGCTCGTCACGCAAACGACAATTACCTTAACAAGGAAGGTTACAAGGATGATGTTGTTTCAGACTTCTTCGACGTCACTTGGGATCTTCTCGTTAAAGACAATCCAGATCCAGTAAAATGGAATACTTATAGCAACACGTATGCCTATAAATTATCGGATTACGATAATATTTTCAATACGGGATCAGATAATGACAAAGACAAATACGTTGTCAGTTCCCACGAGGAAAAAGTCAATGCTTATTTCATCCAGTTGTTCCAAGCTTCAAAATTTTATGCTCATTTCCAAGCTGGGGAAAATGGTTGGATTCAAGAGCCAGGCGAATTTAACGATCTACAGTTCTATTTCAAGGACCAAAACGGCAAGCCATGTACTTTGACAGCCAATGTGTCAGGTAATGAACAGGTTGTTTATTTTACACAAGAGTCAGACAACTGGGAAGCATTTGATACATCTGTTGATTGGGTTGAGAAAGACACAACTCTTATGATTGAATCATGGGATTATGAAATAGGTGAAAGAATTATCACTCCAGTAAAAGTCAACGGTTACCGCCAATTCAGTTACGTTGAGACTTACGACGTTAAAGACATTAAGGTTTCGGTACCAGAACACGTTAACATCACTTTGAAACAGGATGGCAAAACATTGGTTTCTACTGAGTTCAATTTCAATCTTTCTGGAATTGAGAATGAGAGAATCAATATCAACAAAACAGCTTTGAGTTTCACATCAAAGACTAAGGTTGGCCCTACTGAATTCGTAATCAATAAGTTTGATTATAAGAATGCTTCTAAGTCTGATTATAGCATCTTCTCTACAATCAACAGCAAGAAATTGTATGAGATCAGCGGTGAGTTCTTGTCAGATGTCAACTACAAGGGAAACCAGAATTACCAATACCTTGACGAATTGATGGGTGATTTTGCAGACGACTACCAGTCAAGCATCAATAAATTCACTGGTGTTGTTGCAAATGTCAACATTTTGAATGAGGTACAGGTTAAGGCTGCAATCTCTGACGGAAAGAAGTTTATCGAGTTGTTGGATGAGGCTTATGACCACGATCGTCAAGAGCTCTATTTCAAGAACGCTATCGACGAGGCTAACAAATACATCAACTTAGGACTTTACTACTATGGAGGCTCAAAACTTCAGGCAAAAGTTCGTCTTGAGCCATTCGAGAAAGAAGAAATAGATGAGATGTGGGTTTCAAGTGATGGAGAATACGGATACACAGTTGTCAGATATTGGTATGTTGAGCCAGTTATCGAATTTGAGGGTGGCCAGACTTACTCAATGGAAGAGTTCTTCAACGAGGATGACTTCCGCTCACTTGTGGATTTGATCAAGGAGATCGGTGATGATTACGAGGATCAATTAGATTTCTAAATGAATTCTAAATACGAATTTGTAAAGACAAACGGAGTACAGACAAGAGCAATCTTGTCTGCACTCTTTTTTTTACTTCCACTTAACTCGTATTGCAAAACGACAGAGGATGCAGACTCGTTGATGCAATACGACCTTGACGATTATGTCGTGGTCGGCAAAAAATTGAACACGTATGTCAAAAGCAACGAGGTTGGCTCCGTCAGTGTGGATAAGAAACTGATTGATATCATGCCTCAGGTGATGGGCAACACAGACCCGTTACGTGTGATGCAGTCGATGCCAAGCGTGAGCGTAAATTCGGAATACGACGCGGGTTTCCACGTCGAAGGTGGAGAGACATCACATAGCGCCATACTTATTGACAAAGTAAGAATCTACAACCCAAGCCATTTCCTAGGTCTTTTCTCTGTGTTTAACCCTGGCCATTTTTCAGATATCGCACTTCACAAGAATCCTTACGTGCTTACATCTTCCGACATCATCGGATCTGAAATGAATATGATCAGCTTACACGAGACAAAAGATCCTATAAGCCAAGACACTACCGTCGACATTGGCGGTGAATTGACAATAGGTCCAATGAGTTCACAGGGTACATTCAAACTCAATGGCAAAAGAACAGAATTGATTGTTTCCGCACGTCAGGCCTATCTTAACCTGTTTTATAAAAATTTGTTGGAGATCGACGGTTCTCATTTCAACTATACATTTGGCGACTACAACGTCTCATTAGGAGTGAGACTTAACGATAATCACAAACTCTCTTTGATCGGATATTTAGGCAGAGACAAGGCCGCTCTTTCAGTCAACGGCGTCGGCAATGATATCGATGTCAAATGGAAGAACTATATGTCGCTGGCAAAACTGGAAAGCAAATGTGGGAAAGCCACAATAAGCAACGACATCCACCTGTCTCACTACGATAATGACCTTACATACAAAGAGGATAATCTGCACGCAAAACTTCCGTCTCATATAAACGATTACGGATATGAATTCAAATTCAACAAACGTAAATTCGGATTGAACGCATCCGTTTCGTATTATGATGTTCAGCCACAAAAGCCTGAGATTCTTGACGGAAGGGAAATCACAACTGAAGGATCAGACCGTGAAAGCGGAGTGCTTGGCACTATCCACGCATATCAAACATTCTTTCTTCCTTTGGATATCAAATTGAAGACTCACATCCGTGGTTCTTTGTATGGAACCGACGCTACTCTATTCCCATCGTTGGATCCATCCGTTTCCTTTCTACGTGAGTTTGCACAAAATTCCAACGCTCCATTCTCAATGGCATTCAGTATCGGCCAGCAACACCAGCATCTCTTCCAGACAGGATTCTCCAATATGGGATTGCCAACGGAGTTTTGGCTCATCGCTAACGAGAAAAGAAAACCACAGCGAATGCGTGGATTGGGATTAGACTACGAACAAAGATTCTACGACGGAGAATACAAACTTCAAATCTCCTCGTATTATAGACGACTTGCTAATCAGATTGAGTATTCAGGCGATCTGATGTCGTTGATCACAGACGAGTATATACTTGACAATTTGCTGCTTACAGGCACTGGAGAGAATTACGGCGTGAATATAATGATCCAGAGAGTCAAAGGAAACCTCGTAGGCTGGATAAGCTATGGCTACAGCCGATCAATGCGAGAATTTAATTCCGACAAAGACACTTGGATGACAGGCAAATATCCGTCGAGTCAGGACAGACCACATCAGCTTAATGCCGTGTTGACCTACAAAAAGAAGAAATGGGACGTAGGAGCCAACTACGTATTCGCATCAGGCAAACCATACACGGCGCCTCAATCAATATTCGTGATGGAGGGAAAACTACTGAACACTTACGGCAAGTATAACGGAAACAGATTGCCTTCGTATATGAGATTGGATTTGTCGTCGAACTATTATTTCAAGAAGACGGATGAGAACACCATAGGATTGAATCTGTCGTTTTATAACGTGTTGATGAGGAAAAACGTTTTGATGTATCGCTTGAAAAAGACAACGAGTGAGAATGCCGAAAGCGATTATATCTACGGTCCATTGTCATTCTTCATCAAGATGCTTCCATCCTTAAGTTTCTTCGTTAAATTCTGATAAAATGAACATATTCAAGAAATTAATCATAAGTTTAAGCATATTCCTCCCCTTTCTATCTTGCTCCGACGACGGAACAGATGAGATAGAGAGCGAAATTGTTGTGGAGGGTTGGATCGACGACGGTGAGTTTCCAATCGTGATCGTATCACGAACACTGCCAATCAATTCCAACTCAAGATTCTCATTTGAGTCTGACTCCCTGGTTGAATATGTGGGAAAATATGCCAAAGTAACCATAAGCGACGGAGAGCAAAGCGTCGTGCTTACCGGCAAAACCAACCACGATTATTTTCCACCGTTTATCTATACAACAGGAAGAATGAGAGGCAAAGCAGGCAAAACCTACCATCTGGCTGTTGAATGGGATGAGATGAGATGTGAAGCCGACTGCACAATACCAGAATCGCCAAACAATGTCAGTTTAACCACAGAACGCGTCGAGGACAACCAATATCTTATTAAAGCGACACTTGATCCAGCAGAAAGCGATAATTACCATGCAGCATTTATTTTAGTTGACAGCATGGACACACGCCGCACACTCTCTCGAATGTCGTTAGTGGATTATGGGAACACCTTGACCATAAACCATGGTCTTGCCGGAGACAAATATTTTAAGGCAGGACAGAGAGTCATCGTCAATGTGGTGTCGATGGATAAAGGCATGTATGAATTCTGGAAAGAGTACGACAAACTCTCTACATTCTCAAGAAACCCATTATTCTCATACAACCGTAATCTAAACGGAAATATAAGAGGTGGAATGGGTTACTGGGCAGGCTACGGAGTCAGCAAAAAAGGAATAGTGATAAAATAGACGCTGTTTTCCAATTAAATTGACTATCTTTGCGAACAAGACGCACGACAGAGACGCACGACCGTACGTCTCTACGAGCAATGAGAACTTATTTTTTGTGGGGATTTATACTGTTTTCTCCCCTTTTGACATATAACAAGACACAATGACTCAAAGAACGACAAAGAGAACAATTTGGTTGGTATTCCTATTGTTTATCACCAACTTATGCTCCTTTTCTGCCAACAAACTTGATTGGAGCAACACTAAATACAAGAACGTTGACGAATGGATTGACTTCGGAAAGAAACATCTCCGCCGCACCTATAGAAACGGAGGAACTGGTCCGTATGCCTTCGACTGCTCCGGCTTCACAATGTACATGTACAAAGAGTTGGGCTATGCTCTTCCCCACTCGTCGAGCGCTCAAGCCGACTACGGAGACAAGATAAAAGCATCTAATGTCCAGCCAGGCGACCTGGTTTTCTTCACAGGATCCAAGGGATCTTCAATCGGCCACGTCGGAATCGTGATCGAGGCAAACGAAGATGAATTCTCGTTTATCCACGCGTCGCTCAAACAAGGAATTTGCATCGACAAATCAACGCACTCTTATTACAAGCCTCGCTACAAGACTGCGCGCCGCATCTACGACATGACCGCAGAGAAATCAAGAAAGAGACATGAAGAAGAGGAAGTCGCGCCTGTCCCAACTCCAGCACCTCAGGAAGAGGAACTTGAATTGCCAGGACAAACAACAGATGTTGAGCCATCTCCTGCCGATAATTCCGTCAACAACAAAAAGATAGCTCCAAAGAAGAAAGAGAGCCGACGCGAACGCAAGAAGAGAGAAAAGGCTGAGAAACAACGTCTTGAAAAGGAGAAAGCCGCAAAGAAAAAGCAAGAAGAGACTCGACAGAACGCAAAGAAAGAGAGTCAGAAGCCAAATCAAAATACGAAGAAAGAGACTCAAAAAGAACCTAAGAAAGATGTGAAGAAAGAGACTAAAAAGGAGACACCTAAAGAGGATATCACTCCTGTTGTAGCCAAGAAAACTCACATCGTGGAGAAAGGCGAAACAATGTATAGAATCTCAAAAATGGCTGGTTTGACGGTCGACGAATTGAAAGAAATCAACGGTCTGAAGACAAACGACTTAAGTATCGGCCAGGTTTTGATTATTGAAAAATAACGAAGACGAAAACGAAAACGAAGACGAAAACAACGCGCGGATGTGTAATCCGTGCGTTTTTTATTATAATACACAAATTTTCCTTATCTTTGTAGGGATAATACAACAAAATGACGAAAAGACTATTTATATTCCTTTCATACCTATTCTGCGTCCTATCTCCATCATTCGCAGGCTACCGTACCGAGACTTTCAATGACGATTACAAATCATTGCAAGTGAGAGTGCATGGAATAGATATGAGCGAACCTATCATCAATTTGGATTCAGACGACAGAATCGAGATCTCCTTCGACGAAATGTCGCGTACTCCACGTGACCTTGTCTACATCGTGGAGCATTGTTCCGCGCTTTGGGAGCCATCCGAACTTGATAAGATAGACTATCTTGACGGTTTTGACCATCAGGACGTGGTGGACTATGAATATGCCCGCAACACTACTTTCGACTACACCCACTACTCCGTCATCCTTCCTAACGACGATGTGAAGATGACATTGTCGGGAAACTATGTGGTGAAGATAGCCGACAGAGAAAAGCCAGACAGTGTGCTTCTGACTGCTTGCTTCAGCGTGGCTGAGAGACTTGTGGATATCAATGCAGAGATCAAATCCAACACTATGTATGGAATCAACACCAAGTATCAGCAAGTGAATCTTGAGTTAGGATTCGAGAAACTTGGTATCACCCCCAACGACCGTGAGCTTATCGCTATCGTACGCCAGAATGTACGTTGGGACAACGCTGCCTACCTGAACATTCCGAATTTCACCCGTGCCAACACACTTATCTGGGAAAATGAAGAGAAGCTGCTGTTTGACGCGGGAAACGAGTGGCGCAGAATCGATTTCTCCGATATGATAAACTTCAACGGAGACGTCAAAAGAATCGAATATCACAGACCTTATTACCATGTGGAGGTAGCTCCTACCTACTACCCTTCCAAACCAGACTATGATTGGTTTGAGGATCAGGACGGACACTACAAAATCCATGGTCAGAATATCACTTCATACTACGACATCGACTATTCCGTCGTCCACTTTACTTATAGGAACGATTGGGAATTGCCGGACGGACTTGTGTTTGTTGCCGGAGAATTCAACAACGGCTATCTCGACAAACACAACCTTATGAAGTGGAACAATGAGAGAAAGCAGTATGAGCTTGATATCGTCCTTAAAAACGGAGGTTACAACTACCAGTATGTTTTCCTTCCCAACGGAGAACGTAAAGCAAGCCCAGACCGACTAACTATCAGCCATTGGCAGACAGAGAATGAGTATCATATCTTTGTCTACTACAAACGCCTTGGCGATAGATACTACAGACTAATTGGAACAAAGAAAATCAAGAACAAATAATTATGCAAGTTAAGGTGAATCCTAATGTGGAGAAGATGACATCGTTCATCGTGATGGACGTGTTGGAGCGTGCAAAAGAGCTTCAGGAAAAAGGTGTTGACGTGATTCATTTGGAGGTCGGCGAACCTGATTTTGAGCCATCAGAAGATGTTGTTGTGGCAGGAATAAAGGCGTTTGCAGAGGGAGAAACGCACTATACCCACTCTCTTGGCGACGTGGAGCTTCGACGCGAGATTGCCAAGTTCTACAATAGCGAATATGGTGTTTCAGTCGACGAAGATATGATAGTCGTAACCTCTGGTTCATCTCCAGCGATACTTATGGCTCTTCAGCTTCTTTGTGAGCCAGGCAGTGAGGTCATCATGACCAATCCAGGCTACGCTTGCTATAAGAATTTCACGTTGGCGGCTAATGCTGTGCCTGTGCCAGTAACAGTGAAAGCAGACGACGGATTCCAATATCCTATCGAAGCTTTGAAGGCGGCAATCACACCTAAGACTCGCGCCATCTTCGTCAACTCACCAATGAATCCAACAGGCACATTGATCTCCAAAGAGACATACGCAGAGATAGCCAAACTTGGTATTCCAATCATCTCTGATGAGATCTATCATGGACTTGTCTACAACGGTACTCCAGTCAGCGTGCTTGAGGTGACAGACAACGCTTTCGTGCTAAACGGATTCTCTAAAAGATATGCGATGACAGGATTACGTCTTGGCTATATGATCGCGCCAAAGCAATATATGAAACACATCCAGACAATGCAGCAAAACCTTG
>DCIP01000120.1 GCA_002317115.1 Candidatus Scybalocola fimicaballi | reverse complement strand
TTCTGCGACATTATATATGACACTATTGTCACAACCATATAGCATAGGAAAGACGCAATTGCTGATCCATAGTAACTGAATTCAGGCACCAACGCAATGTTCACCACCAGTGTGATCACTAATCCGATTGTCGACAGGATTGCGCCCCAATGTGTTCGGTCAGTCAATTTATACCAAATTGACAAATTAAAATAGATTCCCTGAAATAAATATGTAAGCAATACCAATGGTACGACTGTCATTCCAACTCTGTAGGCTGGTGAAACCAACAATGCGAACAAGTCGATGAACAATGACATTCCCAATGCGATCAACAAAGCAAAGATGACATAATATTTCATCGCCAAAGCATACTGTACTTTTTTATCCTCACCCTTGCTCTGCGCAAACACAAATGGCTCGTAGGCATAACGGAAAGCCTGTGTGAAGACCATCATAACCATAGCCACCTTGAAACATGCTCCGTAGATTCCAAGTTCAGATTCTGCAACAGCTCTATCTGGCATCAAATACGGGAACATAATTTTATCGATTGTCTGGTTCATGATTCCTGCGATTCCAAGCAACAATAATGGAAGCGAGTAACCAAGTATCTTCTTTAGCAATGCTGCGTCTGGCTTCTTAGCCTTACGAATCTCTGGCAAAAGCAACAATGTAACGAAAAGAGTGGAGATAAAATTAGAAACGAAGATATACCCTACTCCATAATTTTCATCATAAAAAGGAAGATTGATTCCCCAATCGTTCTTCATCTTTGGACAAAGAATCAAGAAGAACAAGTTCGCTCCAATATTGACAAGGATCATCAACAATTTGAAAATAGCAAACTTTCCTGCCTTATTCTCATATCTTAAATAAGCAAAAGGAATTGTACCGACGGCATCAATCGCAACAATGATTCCCATCATCGTTACATACTCTGGATGCGACGGATAACCAAGCCAAACAGCGACATCATTGGAGAACAACATCACCAAAATAGCAAAGATTGTTGAAGTGACTGTTACTGAAGTCAGAACTGTACCGAAAACAGTCTGTGCATCACCGTCTTCTTTATTTGCAAAACGGAAAAATCCAGTCTCCAATCCGTATGTCAGGATCACAAGCAAGAGTGCAGTCCACGCATATAGATTTGTAACTACTCCATATTCAGCACTTGAGGTAAGCACGTATGTGTAAAGTGGGACAAGCAACCAGTTTAGGAACTTTCCAAGGATGTTGCTAATGCCGTAGACCGCAGTCTGACGGGCAAGATTTTTCATTTCTGCCATTTTCTCTGTTCTTTGTTTCTCGCAAAATTACTCTTTTTTATAAACAGACGCAATCTGGTGCAAATAATTATTTGAAATAAAACTGCTACTCCACATAAGTAGTGTTTCCATAAAGGTATGGACCATTCCATTCGTTATCCCACTCGGATGTTTTTGTCACTGATGGCGAAAAAACACGAGTCTCCTTTTCCTTGCCGATTTTAAGTTCAAAATAGCCATCCTTATAGACACCCCTTACTGGTATTTTTCCTTTTTCAGTAAAGGCATTTCCTTTTACTTTTTTGTGATTTGAATAATTTACTCCAATCATCAAATCATCAGATTCCATTATAATCGCATAATCATCAACTTTTTTCCAAAGTCGATATGCCGTAATCATACGATGAGCATAACTTGAGTATGTCTCTTTCTCATATCCCTCTAATATCTTCTTCCCTATACGACTTAAATATGGCTTAAGTTCATCAAACTTGGCCTCCATATAACAAAAAGGTTCATGCTTAAACTCAGATTCGTCAACAGTACCTGGCATTTTAGGACAGTATCTCTCAAAATAAATCTTATTGGGAGGATAAATTCTATAATCGATATTTAAGACCTCATTCGAATATGTTTCAGCAATTTCATTTGAATATTGTTCCACATCTCCACTCTCCTCTTCTTCATCATCTTCTTTGTATGCATATTTTACAGACTCATAGAACCGAGAAAACCAACCCTTTGATTTTAGAAATTCTATATAGCCATCGGGAGTAAACAATGCAGAGAAAGGAAACTTACGACACTTGATTTCATGACCATCTTTCATATCTAAATATACATGATTCACATGTATGAATTCTCCCCCAGACCCCCAATGATACAATCTCAAATCGACATGCAGATAATTAGACCAAGTATCGAAATCAAATGTCACATATCCACCCAAAAATTCAGAAATGTCTCCGAATTCTTCATAATAGGAAGTATAGCCTAAAGCTGTATTGATACTATCAGAAATCGCATCATTATTCGACCATATTTTAGGATATATTTTAGAATAAAAATCATCCCCATCAGGATCATGAGAGTAGAACACCGTATCCAAACGTAATGTGTCTTTATTTGACACATATATAATAGGACCACGATGTATTTCCACACCATCAGCCAACGTTTCTTGACAAATAGATAAAAATGCTATCAAGAAACCAATAAAAGATAAAAGGATTTGTCTCATTGATTATGCTTTCCCCTCTGGACGCTCTTCTCCTCCAGTCGCTCCATCACGGAATGCACCAGGGGCAACGCCAACACTTTCTTTAAATACACGGTTGAAATGCTGGACATTATTATAACCTACTGAGAATGCTATCTCTGAAATCTGCATCGTCGTCTCCTTCAATAGACGCTTCGACTCTTCAATTCTAATCGTATTAAGATATGCCTTGAAAGATTTTCCTGTTGCGATACGGATTTCCTCCGATGTTTTGTCTTCGGTCATCGACAATGCCTTTGCAATATCTGCAAGTTTCAACTCAGGATTTGGATAGTTCTTGCCAATGAAAGTAAGGATTTCCTCCTTCAAGTTGGTTGTCTCTTTCTCAGTCTCAAGTTTTTCGTAAGGCACATAGACAACCTGCTGTTGTTGTGGTTGTTCCTGAGTCTCATTTTCGGAGTTTTCTTTCTGGACATTGTTGCGACGAAGGTAAAGAGCGACAATAGCAAGAATAATCCAAAATGCGAACATCATTTTAATGGCATTGTCCAAAAAGCCATTATTTGAATTTGGCACCAGACGAAGTGACTTAACCGTAATCTTATGCTCAACATCTTTTACATTTGAGTTGTCCGCATAAAGTCTGATGATATTGACATTCTCATATCTCAACTTTTCGATGCTTGACCACTGTGGATATTGTGCGTACCACCACTCTGGAATCTTAGCTTCATCTATATGAGAAGAAACTTCAAATCTTCCTTTCTTTGACAAAAAAGAATAGACGGCAGTCGGGTAAGCCTTTCCCTTTACTCCATAATCCAATTCCTCTTGTAATCTGAATGAAAGACGTAGATCTTCATCGCTTTCGACCACAGCCTCAATCAAATAATCATCTACTGGAAACGGAGAGAAATCGGCACGATGTACCTCCAAGGCGACATAAGGATAGGCAATAGACGAACCGAGCGTGAATGTCATATCCACACCGTCAGCATTCTTATTTATCTTACATGTTGAATTTCCGCCGCTCATTGAATCAACCTGAACAAACAGCTCAGATTTATTTTCCAACAAATCAACAGTCGGTCTCAATGTAAACAAATAAATTATCCCGACTAAAACAGCCGGAATTACTGCCATAATAGCGATTTTTGTCCAATACTTGCCCTTTGTGTTTTCCATAGTCATGGCAAATATATAAAAAAAGGACAAATGCCAAACGTTTAGAACACTATAATTTAAAAAAAGAAGCCAGACTAAAAAGCCTGGCTCATTCTTCACATCATTAACCTCACGGCCGATGATGCACATATATACTCAATCTAACACATTATTCTATTTTCAATTTTGCATCAGTTTTCGTTTTCAACTGATATTGCAAAGATAGACATTATCAGCGAAATCAATTAAACATTTCAAAGCCATCCAATTGATATTTTCCGAAAACCTGAAACAAAAATATATCTATAGAGTCAAAAAAACACGGTGAAATGGTGCTTTATTTTTACATGAAGAGATATTCCAAGAATCTGATTAAAAATTTAAAGACTGCCTAACATGGTCAGACAGTCTTTTTTATTCAACCGATTATAAATATTTACTTGATATTCTCGCGAGCCTGATTCAAATACTTCAACATTCTGTCGTAGTCTTTGCTCTCCACGATCTTCTGCAGCTCCGCAAGCTGTTCTTGAATTAGCGCAAGCTGCTTTGACGAATTAGGATTGAACAGAATCTCTGAGATCAAGAAATTGTCCTCCGACAACACTCCCTCTGCAATTGCCATGTGGCGCTTGAATGTTGTGCCCGGAGCATCCTGATGCTTCATAACTGATGCGAATGCTAATGTCGACGCAAATGGAATCGACAAGCAGTATGCCATTGTCTCGTCGTGCTCCTCAAATGTATATTCGAAGATATTCAAGTGCAATGATGCATACAACTCTCTGAAGAACGCTTTGCCCAAGCAGTCGCCCTCTGCAATGATAATGGCGTTCTGTGTGCGTAGATCAGAAAGACTTGCGAATGTCGGTCCAAACATCGGGTGTGTTGAGACATAACGGAATCCACAGTTAGCATAGAACTTTGGCAACGTTGTCTTCACTGACGAGATATCGGAAATTATACAGTCTTTTGGCAAAAAAGGCATAACCTCCTCAAACGCCTGGAGTGTATACTTCACTGTCACTGCGTTGATGAGAAGCTCTGGTTTGAAGTTTCTAACCTCCTCAAGCGAAGTCATACGCTGTGTGTTGAACACAAAACGCAATCTCTTTGGATCTTTATCGTATAGCGCGACGTCGTGCTTCATACAAAGTACATCTGTTAGGAATGTACCCATCTTGCCTGCACCTAGAATTAAAATACGCATCTTTTATAATATTACTTATTCATAATCTCCACCTGCTGACGTACAGACTCAGCGTGGATGGCCTCAAACACATTATTCAAGAACTCCTCGTCCATTGCCATCGACTTACCGTCGGCAACTCTCTTAGAGATGATCTCATCGTAACGCTGGCTCTGAAGAATTGGCATATCATGCTCCTTCTTGTACTGGCCGATCTCACGTGAGATACGCATTCTCTTAGCCAAGATCTCAAGGATAGACATATCAATTTCGTCGATCTGCTTACGTAGAGCATTGATGTTCTCTGTCGACGCATTTGTTGTGCGGACAACAAGGCTGTTCAAAATCAATGCAAGCACATCTGGAGTGACCTGCTGTGAAGCGTCTGACCATGCCTTGTCTGGATCACAGTGACTCTCTACGATTAGTCCGTCGAACTGAAGGTCCATAGCCTGCTGGCAAAGTGGAGCGATAAGGTCGCGTCGTCCTGAGATATGGCTTGGATCACAGATGATTGGCAATTCAGGAAGACGACGGTGCAACTCGATTGGAATATGCCACTGTGGAAGGTTACGGTAAAGTTTCTTATCGTATGAGCTGAATCCACGATGGATTGCACCAAGCTGAGTGATACCAGCGTTGTTCAATCTCTCCAATGCTCCGATCCACAACTCCAAATCTGGGTTGACAGGATTCTTAACCAACACTGGGATATCAACTCCCTTCAATGTGTCGGCAATCTCCTGCACTGCGAATGGATCGGCTGTTGTACGAGCACCTACCCAAAGAAGGTCTACACCATACTTCAATGCCAACTCTACATGCTTTGCTGTCGCAACCTCTGTAGAGACGTACATTCCTGTCTCCTTCTTTACTTCGTGCATCCACTCCAATGCTGGCTCTCCGTTTCCTTCGAAACCACCTGGTTTTGTACGTGGCTTCCAGATTCCAGCACGGAATATCTTGATACCCTGAGCGTGTAGCTGACGGGCTGTATTTAATGTCTGCTCTTCTGTCTCTGAGCTACATGGACCTGCGATCACCATTGGGCGGCTTTCGTTAGCTCCTGCTAAATTTATCTTTTTTAGTTCCATATATCAATCTCCTTCTTATTACATTTTCAAATTATCCTTGATTCTCTGAAGTGCCTCAGCAAGTTTCTCCTCTGTCGCACACAACGACAAACGGATATATCTGTCTCCGTTGCTACCGAAGATGAATCCTGGAGTCACGAACACACGGCAATCGTAAAGAATCTTGTCTGCCAACTCCTCACAACTCTTGCAAGATGCTGGAATCTTTCCCCACATGAACATACCCACCTGTGTCTTGTCGTATGTGCAACCAAGATAGTCAAGAATAGCCTCAGCGTATTTTCTTCTTGCTCTGTAGACTGTGTTGATGCTGTCGTACCACTCCTTGCCTGCTGCCAAAGCCTTAGCCGCAGCCATCTGCATTGGCTTGAACATTCCCGAGTCGACGTTGCTCTTAGCCTTCAAAACGTATGAGATAAGCTCTGGATTTCCTGCAAGCATACCGATACGCCAGCCTGGCATGTTAAGAGCCTTACTTGTTGAGTTCAACTCGAAACAGCACTCCTTTGCACGTGGCACAGAAAGAATACTCATCGGATTATCATTCAAGATAAAGCTGTATGGATTATCGTTGACGATGATGATATTGTGGCGAAGACCGAAGTCGACAAGCTTCTCAAATGTCTCACGGCGAGCATTTCCACCAGTAGGCATGTTAGGATAGTTGCACCACATCATCTTGACACCTGTCAAATCCATCTTCTCAAGTTTCTCGAAATCTGGCTGCCAACCGTTCTCCTCGCTCAAATCGTAGTTGATCATTCTTGCTCCGATAATCTTAGAAGCAGAAGTGTAAGTAGGATAACCTGGATTTGGCACCAACACACCGTCGCCTGGATTGATGAAAGTTAGAGACAAGAAAAAGACACCCTCCTTTGAACCGATCAAAGGCAAAATCTCCTTATTTGGATCAAGGTCGACGCCATACCAACGCTTGTAGAAATCTGAGAATGCCTTGCGTAGTTCAGGAATACCCTGATACGACTGGTATCCATGAGCGTTTGGCTGGTGAGCCACTTCGTTAAGGGTGTTAAGAGCCTCTTCCGACGGCATTCTGTCGGGGCTACCGATACCCAAACTAATAATATCTTTTCCTTGTGCATTCAATTCAGCCACCTCTCTAAGCTTCTTTGAGAAGTAGTATTCCTGAATCTCTAAAACTCTATCAGCCGGTGTGATATTCATATTGTTTTTTGTTTCTTTGTTTTCGTAAATGTTATCGTCAACGCCAACGTTTTCGTTTTCGTCTTCGTTTTCGTTAAATAGTCTGTCTGCCCTCACGGTATTCACCAAGGATAATCAAGTCCAAAGTCAATGGTTGGAAAGCCTCAAGGCTCTGCTTATATTTCAAGTAGTCCTCAAAACGAAGGTCTACATAGAACTCATACTCCCACTCACGACCGATGATCGGCATAGACTGGATCTTAGTAAGGTTCATTCCGTAATACGACATGATTGAAAGGACTCTTGCAAGGCTACCCTCGTCGTGAGGAAGACGGAATACAAGAGATGCTTTGTTAGGAGTCTGGTCCTTCTTGATCTCATCCACTGTCCAAGGATCAGAGATCACCAAGAAACGAGTGAAATTACGCTTGTTAGTTTCGATACCTTTAGCAAGGATTTCAAGACCGTAGATCTCAGCTGCCCATTCGCTACATACGCCAGCCTTACCCATAGCCTGCTCGCGAGCGATCATCTTAGCCGACGACGCTGTATCGTCCCACTCGACAGCTTTTAGGAATTTGTGGTCCTCAAGGAAGTTGCGGATCTGCATCAAGGCAATCGGATGAGAATAAACCTCCTTAATCGACTCAAGCTCCTGACCAGGCATGGCCACAAGATTATGGCGAATACGGATCTTCTGTTCTCCAGCGATTTTAAGTCCGCTCTCTTTAAGCAAAATGTGATTCTGAAGAAGGCTTCCTGCTATAGTGTTCTCAATAGCAAGAGTGGCGATGATACCCTCTCTCTTTACTGTCTCGAAAAGTTCCTCGAATGTCTCGCACTCCACAGCGTCGATCTCTTCACCCTGGAAGAACTCGCGTGCTGCTATCTCGTGGAAGCATCCCTTAACTCCTTGAATTGCTACTCGTTTCATCTCTAATTCACAAAAAATCCCACATTCAAACGAATGCGGGATTATAAATTTGATAAGTTATATCTTAACACAACAAAATCCCGCTCTTACCTTCTAAAGTAAAAGAATAGAAAATAATAATATGCGAAAAATCGTTGCTGCATTGTTTCCTTCTATTAACGTGGTGCAAAAGTACTCTTTAATTTACTTATACACAACTATATGCAATACTTTTTTGATTTTAGGGTGTTTTTGGTATATTTAGCACAATATTATTAATCAAAACGTCACATTTTGCATAAAATAAATATCAATATTACCTTTTAAAATTTACCATTATAACATAAACTACCATTATTCCCTACAAAAAAGTAACATTTTACGGACAATAATTTTATTACTTTATCACAATCTTCGTGCTCTTGTTCTCGTCGATAGTTAAAATGTAGGCTCCTGCACCCAAATTAAATGAATAATTATATTGTGTAGACGCAGATGTCACTTCATTGCCAGAGAATGTGTAGATGCTGACGGTATGGATTTCATTATCCATAAAGACAATTCGGTCTGCCAAAACCTTGAAATTGTCTGACGTTTTATTCCAAACTGAAGAGTCGTTGTAAACAGCAGTGAAATGCTCATCATGGTTCTGCATGACATAGACGTAAAGATTGTTTTGAGAAACGACGTCACCAGAGGAATTAATCCAAAAACATTTATTATTCTCATCCACTCCGTAGCTCTTCAATGTCACGTTGATTCCTTCTGGAAATGTGGCTGATCGAGAAATCGACGACACCAAGCTGTCATCGTCCGCTTCAAATGTCACATCGTATCTTGGAGTTGTAGCCTCAGCCAAAACTTTAAGTCTCTCATCCGACGATTTCTCTATCTCCTCCACAATGTATCTTGCATAGTCAGTGGCTCCAGTCTCCTGCAAATGTACATTATCCTCCTTACCGTCGATATAATTCTCATATTCACCTGGCTTATAATTATTGTGGCGATAGAAGGTATTATACTCTTCTCCCTGCTCTACAGACAGGTTGTAACCAAAATTATAAAGGTCGAAAAAAGGTGTATCGTACTTTTCAGCAGCCTGACACATTGCCTTAGGATGAGCACCGTAAGAATCCTTTAAAAATCCTTGAGCACTCCATGAATTCTGGTTGACAGTAGACAACAATACCGGCGTCGCACCTTTTTCTCTTGCGGCACTACAAAATATACCTAAGTAGTCGATGAATTCATCTGTGGTAGTACACCATGTGGCGTATGTGTTGGAATCATTTGCGCCAAAGGAAATGAACAGATAATCTCCACTATTGATGTCTGCAATCACCTCCGACCAATGCTCATTATAATAACTTTTAGTGGTAGTCCCTCCCACTCCTCTATTGTCAACAACAACTTTGCTATTGTCAAAGAAATGCTGGAACACAGCACCCCAACCCATACATGGATACCAATTTGGGCCCCAATTCTCAGTTGTACTGTCTCCAATGATAAAAACATGTGTCTGTGCATTGGCAAAAGCCGACACAAACAAGCAAACCGAAATTAATAGTCGTTTTAGCATAATAATAGTATTTAGAGTGTTTTCCGACTTAGCAAAAAATCACTCTCTTAAAATCAAACCTGTTTGCGAAAATAACAAATATCATAGTAATGAAAAAGCATTACAATTAAAATCATTTACATGTCTCGAAATTATCTTCATTTTCCTACACCTACATTCTTCCCAAGAAATGTAAGCATTTGTAACATCACATTAACATTATAAGAAAAGTGTTTCACATTAAAGTTTAACCTCCTAAAATTCATATTTATATGTTTGATTTCCCCAAATCAATTTTTTACGTTTGCCACATCATATATTACACAAACTACCATATCTACATGAAAAACAAGTACACAAAAAGGATGCACTTTTCTCTGCATTCACTTTCCAAAGCAGCTGTAGTTTCTGCTTTGCTCTTGCCTTCAGGATTGCCAACTTTATCGTTTGGCCAATCTTGGACTGAATGGGATGGCAACCCCAAAACATATGGCGTGAATACGTTGAAGCCTCATGCGACATCGATGCCTTACTCTTCTGTGGAAGAGGCTATCAAGGGCAAGAGGAAAGCGTCACAGTGGTATCAGACGTTGGCCGGCACATGGAAGTTCTTCCACGTCGACAAGCCTTCTCAGCGCAACGATCAGTTTTTCAAAGTTGGTTACGACCTTACTGGCTGGGATGAGATTCCTGTACCAAGCTCTTGGCAGGTGCTTGGCTACGACCATCCTATCTATTCAAATGTGATCTATCCTTGGAACGGTGCAGACTGGATGATAAGTCCACCAGCCGCTCCAAAGAATTTTAATCCTGTAGGTCATTATAAACGCAAATTCAATATTCCCGCAAACTGGAATGGCAAACGTATCCGTCTGCATTTCGAGGGTGTGGAATCAGCATATTATGTTTGGGTAAACGGCAAATACGTTGGTTATAGCGAAAACTCATTCACTGACCACGAGTTTGATGTGACAGACAAATTAAATGCGTCTGGAGATAATGAGATCGCCGTGCAAGTGTTCCGTTGGTGCGACGGTTCTT
>DCIP01000220.1 GCA_002317115.1 Candidatus Scybalocola fimicaballi | reverse complement strand
TACGATTTGATTTTGCAAAATTAATAAATTTTAGTTACTAATTAACTTTTATGTTAATTTTTTATGGTTAAACACGCGTTGTACTGACAAACTTATTGTTTCATACGTACGTCAGCCAAACTGTTTCAATCTGGACTTCCAACTTCAAGCTTTCATTTGGCTGATAAAGGATGATTTCTCCTTTGCTGAATTCTGTATTGCTACTATTCATATTGTTTAAATTTTGACTAAAACATTTTGTTAATTCATAATACAAATATACGACTTTTTATTTAAATGCGAAATTAGAAATTCGAAATGCTGAATTATCTGCGAAATGAGAGGTACTGCCTTCCAGGCAGAGGAATGGAAATTGTTTATTTATATTTATAATGATCTATAGCGGATTTTCCACGCAATGATGAGACGTTTATAAAGTAGTCGTACACATCTCCGTTGACATTAGAAAAACACACTATATCCCAAGTCTTTCTTTCGATTTTATTCTCATCATTTTTATAATCGATAATTAGTGTCTCTCTTCCATAAAATTCAATATTTGTTACTTTTTCCCAAGGAACCAAGACCATTTCGTGTTTGTGGTATATTGTAATTCCAACGGCATCAAACACCAAATCATCTTTGCTATAGTTGATCATTAATAATAAGATGACAAAATATACTACTGAAAATCCTATGGCATGTTTAATAGGAAAAATTGCGAAGAATACAATAATCAATATTGACCAAGCAAGAGCAACGCCAATATTGCTTTTTCTTTGTAGTGTGTATGATGTGTTACTGATATATGGCTGATATGTTGTCAGTTTATTAGTGTTGTTTTCTTCTAAGTAGAGATAGCCTTAATTAAAATCTGAAATATAAGAGTCAAGTTGCGCTATAAACTCTTTCTCTTCTTCTTTTTTCCAATATCGCTTAATAAAGAATTGGAGTGGAAGGATAATAATATTTGAATCGTATTTTGTTTCTATCTCTAAGCATTTGAATGCTTTTCCTGTATGGCTTATGCGTTTTATGTCTCCCCATATAAGTGAAGTCTTTGTTTTGCCATCTTTTATTGTTATGCCTTTCTCATCAATTGTTACTGAATGTCTGAAACGCATTACAAAAAATGAAGCAATCAAAACGATAAGGTCAATGCAAGCAATTACTATTAAAATATTTTTAGTTTCTTCTTGCGATAATCCTATTTTGTCACATATCAAACCCGATATTCCGCATGAAGACAGAATAAGTGGAAAACTCCAGAACATTGGGATAGATAATTCAGAATAAGACATTTTCAAAGGTTTCATATCTCTTAGTTTTATATAAGACAATTATATACGAGTTGTCCAACACACGCTTTTTTTATACGCTCGCCCTACGGGCTCGCGTTGGTGGGGGTGGTTAGGACGTTCCGTCCTTAACAATCCTCATATTTGGACAACTGCTAAATAAAATCTCCAAATATAATTGTCGGCATATCTCCGTATTTTGGAATATACCGACAATTATGCATTCTGCATTATGAATTATTCTTTCGCCATCACCGTCATGATTGTCTCACCTACAGCTTTAAGCGTTGTCTTGCTGATGTTTCCAATCACATCCTGATGGGTGTGCCATGTCTCTGGGAAACCTCTATATGCGGTGAAATCGATGATGTCGACGGTAGGGATATCCGCATACTGGCATACCTGCACGTGGTCGTCGATAAGTTGTCCGCTCTCACGCATCTCGAAGATGTCTCCGTAACCGATATTTCTGGCTGTCGACCATATTTTATTGACTGCTATGCTTGCAAATCTTCCGGAAGTAACGTCGACGTGGAATTTGGCATCGGCATCGCCCACCATGTCGAGAAGGATACCGAAACGTGGTTTGGCGATGGAATCGGCCTTATAGTTGCGAGCCCAGTATTGTGAACCCAAACACCATGAGTCGTTGTTGCCTCTGCCTCCTGTGATGAAGGTTGGCTCACCCAAATCCTCCGCGTCGAAGAACACGATATCCAGACCTACCTTGAAATCTGTCTGCTTATATTGGCGCGCAATCTCCAAGATCACGCCGACTCCGCTCGCACCGTCGTTGGCACCGTCGATAGGCTTTCTACGCGTCGCCTCATTGCCATCTTGGTCAGCCCAAGGGCGGGAATCCCAGTGGGAGAAAAGAATCACTCTCTTCTTAGCCGACGGATTGAAATGGGCTATGATATTCTCAGCTTTACGGGTTTTCTTTTCCCAGTCAATCACGTTGCATTTTTGCACCTCCACAATATCGGCTCCGTGACGTCGCAACTCGCTTGTCATATATTCGACGCAATTGTCGTGTGCTTTGCTTTCCAAAATACGTGGGCCAAACTCACACTGCTTGGCTATGTAGCTGTATGCGCTGTCGGCATTGAAATCAACTTTAACCTCTTTTTTTGTCGAGACTTTAGGCGATTCCTGCGTCTTTTCTCCTTGTGAGAAACAAGCGGACAGCCCTGTTGCCAAGGCTGTCGCTATAATGATTTTATAAATTCTCATTATTAATCTTCTTTTGTCGCAATTGATGTTGATTCTGATTCTGGTCTTGCCACTGAAGTGTTTGGATAGAAGAACATCGAGATAGCAAATACAAAGTTGATAACAGCTGGAATCCAACTCATTAGATTGATGATTCCTGGGATGGCTCCTTGGATAGCTGACGAATCCTGTCCGTCGTAACCGTATAGGCCAAGCACGAATCCGATGATTGCTGAGGCTATACCACCACCAAACTTTGTAACGAAGCTTCCTGCAGAGTAGACAAGTCCTGTGGCACGGCGTCCGAACATCTTCTCACCGTAGTCGGCAGCGTCGCCAAGCATTCCGAAGAATAGGGTAGGAAGGATGGCAGCAAACAACTCTGATGCCATACCCACTGCGAAAATCATAAGGATCTGAGTTGGACCGAAGACGTAAAGCAATACGTTGATGAATGATGTTGCCAACATTGAACCGATGAATACGTTCTTCTTGCCAAATATATTACATAAAGACGGAGTAATCATAGCAGCCACAATACTGATTAGCATCAACGCAACGAAGTACATACCTGCAAGAGCGGCGTTTCCGACGTAGTGAGTGAAGTAGATGGCGATGATACCAGTCTTCATGTTGTTGTAGATATTGTAGCCAAGACCAGCGATGATTAGAATAAACCATGGCTTGTTCTTCAAAAGGTCTCTCAAATCCTGCTTTAGATTGTCCTGCTGATCTTTTGAAGGTGCCACACGCTCTCTTGTACCCCAGAAAGTTAGGAACATACATAGAGCAAGAATAGCACTCATTATATACATACTCTTGCTGTAGCCAGTGCTCTGGTTGATTAGGGAGATATTCTCTTTTGTAAGGTCGCTCTCGCCAGTGATTGTGAAAGTGTACTTCTCATTTGCCTTCATCTCGAAACTCTTACCAAGAGTCGGAGCAGTTGTGTCGCCTACCATCTGGAATTTAGCGACGCTACCAAGTAGACCGTGAGTTGTGGCGATTTTTGCATTCTTTACATCCTCTGGAGAAGATACAGTCACCACATATTCAGTAGGAGCCTTCTGCTCAAGTTCGATTGTTGGGTTGACGTTACCGAAGTAAGCCACCAAAGCAAGAAGAGAACCCTGCACAAGCATACCGCCTGTGAAGGCACCGATCATACGGAACGAGCCAAGTGAAGTACGTTCGTTCTCATTAGGAGTCATCACCGCCATCAACGCACCGTAAGGGATATTATTGGCAGTGTAGATTAGAGTGAATAGAATATAAGTAGTGTAGGCGTACACAAGTTTCATTTCGTAGCTCCAGTCGGGGGCAGTGAAAAGCAAAGAAAGGATCACTCCAAGAGGGATAGCAGTCCAAAGCACCCAAGGGCGGAAATGGCCATATTTAGATTTAGTACGGTCGCCGATCATACCCATTGCGACGTCGCTCACACCGTCGCTCGAACGGCAGATCAACATTAGCAATCCGACAGAAGCTGGAGTAAGTCCGAAAACGTCGGTGTAAAAGATAGTCAAGAAGGCTGCGACACCTCTCCATGCGATGTTTGCACTCGCGTCTCCAAGCGCAAAACAAAACTTCTCTTTAAAAGAGCAATAATTAGTGTTTCCCATTT
>DCIP01000017.1 GCA_002317115.1 Candidatus Scybalocola fimicaballi | reverse complement strand
AAACACTAATTATTGCTCGTTTAAAGAGAAATTTTGTTTTGCCCTTGGAGACGCAAGTGCAAACATCGCATGGAGAGGTGTCGCAGCCTTCTTGACTATCTTTTACACAGACGTATTCGGTCTAACACCTGCATCTGTCGGATTGCTAATGTTGATCTGCCGTTCAAGTGACGGTGTGAGCGACGTCGCAATGGGAATGATCGGCGACAGAACAAAATCTAAATACGGACACTTCCGTCCTTGGGTACTTTGGACAGCCATTCCACTTGGTGTAATTCTTTCAATGCTTTTCACTGCTCCTGACTGGAGTTACGAGATGAAGCTTGTGTATGCTTACACAACTTATATCTTATTTACACTAATCTATACTGCTAACAATATCCCTTACGGTGCGTTGATGGCCGTGATGACTCCAAACGAAAATGAGCGTACATCACTTGGTTCATTCCGTATGATCGGAGCCTTCACAGGTGGTATGCTTGTACAAGGTTCTCTTCTTGCTTTAGTAGCATACTTCGGTAATGTTAATCCAACAATTGAACTTGAGGAAAAGGCTCCAATGGAATATGTGGTAACAGTATCGTCGCCTGAGGATGTAAAGAACGCTAAAATCGGTACTCAGCACGGTCTACTTGGTAGTGTTGCCAAGTTCCAGATGGTAGGTGATACAGATGAGCCAACTCTTGGAAAGAGTTTTGAGATGAAAGCCAATGAGAAATACTCTTTCATAATCACAGGTGAAAGCGACCTTACAAAGGATAATATCTCACTAATCAATCAGAGCACAGGTTACAGCAACAGTATGTACATCATGAGTGCTATCCTTGCACTATGTATGTTCTTGACATTCTGGGGAACAAGAGAACGTGTGGCTCCTGCCAAAACACAGGAAGATAACCTTATGCAGGATTTGAAAGACTTATTTAAAAACAAGCCTTGGTTTATCCTACTTGTAGTTGGTCTTGGATTCAATATCTACAACAATATGAAGACTGGTATCATCGCCATTTACTTTACTCACTACGTAGGAAATGCCGCACTTGCAGGAATCTACTTTGTGGCATTGATGTTAATCAGTATTGTAGCAGCAATGATTACTCCAGCATTGAGTAAAAAATTCGGAAAGAAGAACGTTTTCATCGGTTCAATGATCGCAACATCTGTTGTCAATACAATGTTATACTTCTTCGGACCAACACAGATTCTTATGATTTTCGCAGTCGGTATCACATCAGAATTGTTTGCTGCCATTCTTCCTACCCTATTCTTCGGAATGCTTGGTGATGCTGCTGACTATGGCGAGAAGATGTTCGGACGTCGCGCAACAGGACTTGTTTACTCAGCAGGTAGTTTCGCTACAAAATTTGGTGGAGGTATCGCTTCAGCAATTATCGGAGCAGTGCTAGGAATGTATGGATACGATGGACAAGATTCATCAGCAATTCAGAATGCAGTGCCAGGTATCATTAATCTTATGAGTTGGATTCCTGCAATAATCTGCGTAGTATTCGCATTTGTGATGTACTTCTATCCTATCACTTCAGTTGCTGAATCTACAAAATCTACAGAAGTTACTACTAAAGAAGATTGACTTTATTAACGGGAGGGTTTGAAACCCTCCCCTACGTAATAAACCAATATTGTAGGGGCAGGTTTAAAACCTGCCCGTATTTGATTTAATAAAAAAAACATGAAGATCAACAACATCATTATAGCGACAGCCTTGGCAACAGGGCTGTCTGCTTGTTTCTCACAAGGAGAAAAAACTCAAGAATCAGCAAAAATATCTACTGTATCCAAAAAAGAGATAAAAGTTGATTTCAATGCCGACAGTGCATACAGCTATGTAGCAAAGCAGTGTGAGTTCGGACCACGTATTCTTGAGAGCAAATCCCATGACAATTGCGTCGAATATATGACAAGCGAGTTGCGACGTCATGGTGCTGATATCGTTGAAGTGCAGAAATGTGAAGTAGTGGATTGGGAGAATAAGACACGTAAAGCCGACAATATCATCGCCCACTTCAATCCGTCCGCAAAGAAGAGAGTCATTCTATTCTCTCACTGGGATTCTCGCCCATGGGCCGATCAAGATGGCAATGAGGCGATGCGAAGAAAGCCTATCGACGGTGCAAACGATGGTGCGAGTGGCGTCGGCGTTATCTTGGAGATTGCTCGCCAGTACAAGCAGACAAATTTCAATGTAGGTTTGGATATCGTTTTCTTCGACGCAGAAGACTTAGGTGAACCAACATTTATCACAGGAGGAAGAGGTAACAACGATTCATGGTGTTTAGGATCTCAGTATTGGGCACGTCACTATAAGGCAGATTCCATCGCCAAACCACGTTTCGGTATCCTTCTTGATATGGTTGGCGACGCGGATGCTAAGTTCCACGTCGACTTCACATCTGGAAGATTCGCAAGCATAGCAGTAAACAAGATTTGGTCAACAGCTAAAAATCTCGGCCACGATAACATCTTCGAAATGCGTGAAAGTGGACAATTAATTGACGATCATGTACAGGTTTGCCAGTACGCTGATATTCCAACTGTAGATATCATCGATTTCACCGCATATAGAGGGTTCCCAGAGACATGGCACACTCACCAGGATGTAATCGGCAATATTAGCAAAACGACTCTTAAAGCCGTAGGTGAGACTATCATGACAGTGATGGCGAAGGAATAATTCGTAATGCTTAATGCATAATTGTCGGTATATTCCAAAATACGGGATATGCCGACAATTTTTTTACCATGCCCGAATATAATTTCGCATTAATAATTTCGCACGTTCTCAATCGTCCATTACACGCACGTCCGTGCGTCTCTACGAGAAATAATCCAACGACGGAATAAACACCATCGCTGGCACGCACCGACAATTACGAATTATGAATTGATCCCATTTCCCCACGGTAGCTTCCTCCTCGCTCCGCGGCGTCGGAATCAACCATGGGCTATGAATAAACGAACCGTATCCACGGTTCGCTCGTGGCATTTCTCCTGCCTGTAGGGCAGTACCTCACATTTCTCAGATAATTCCACATTTCGAATTTCTAATTTCGCATTTAAATAAAAATCGTATATTTGCATTATGAATTAACAAAATGTTTTAGTCAAAATTAAAAGAAATGAATAGTAGCAATACAGAATTCAGCAAAGGAGAAATCATCCTTTATCAGCCAAATGAAAGCTTGAGGTTAGAAGTCCAGATTGAAACAGTTTGGCTGACGTACGTATGAAACAATAAGTTTGTCAGTACAACGTGTGTTTAACCACAAAAAATTAACATAAAAGTTAATTAGTAACTAAAATTCATTAATTTTGCAAAATCAAATCGTA
>DCIP01000172.1:11423-19137 GCA_002317115.1 Candidatus Scybalocola fimicaballi | reverse complement strand
AAGACGACGATTCAGTTATCCGTCTAATCGCTAACTGCCTAATGCAGTCTGGCTCTTTACAAAAGGCAATCTCCTATTTTTCAAGGATTTCACACAAGCATACAGCCGATTTGATAGATATCGGCCATATCTCCTACCTTGAAGGAAACATGGAGAATATGAAATTGTGCTATAAAAAGGCCTACGAGGCGTTAAAAGACAAAGATGAATTCCACTCCCGTCTACAGGAAGAACTCGCTAAAATCACCCTTTCTGAGCAACAGGAGAAGAATTTCAGCGTCATATTAAATGCAGCGTCGTTTATAGTTAGGAATTCATAGGAATTATGGGCAAAGTTATTGTTTTATCTCTATTTATTATTGGATTTTTCTTGATGATTGCTCAATTAATTGTTGACAACACTAAAAAAGAATCTACAAAAACCAATAAGTCCAATAAAACCAAAGAAGAAGAGCAGGAAATATTTGTAGAAGCAGGATTAAAATTGATGGCGAAAGTGATGGCTGCAGACCGTGCCAATATGGTTTGTGAATTAGACATCATCAAACAGTTCATCAAGAAATATGACAATGATAATTTCAAAAAACACGTTGAATTTGTTAAGGACATAGCTTTCAAAACAAAAAACGCAGCCAATATAAATCTTTCTGAATGCGATAATTTGATTGAGCAAATCAACGAAGTGTCAAATTTCACCAGAAAGAAGTGGTTTTTGGAATACTTGTTTGAGATTTCATTTGCTGATGGATCATGCGGAGCAGAAGAAAGGATGTTCCTAAAAAGAATTGCTGACAAATTGGAGGGTTTGGATATGTCCACCTACAATTTCATGGAAAAGAAATACCAAAAACAAAATAAAAACTTTACCGGAACAAGAGATACTCAGGAATTCAGCGAATATGAATATGAGTACGAAAATCAAACTGATAACGAGTCGAACAACAAATATAATTCCTACTCCAGCCATGGCTATAGCTATAGTGGCAAATACTCTTATCAATCATCAAGCAATACGTCAGACAATAAAGATTCCAACAACAGCCAAGAACAGCAACGTCGCCCTCTTACTGAATTGGAAAAAGCCTACGCTGCTCTCGATTTGACAGAAGCAGCCACAGACAAAGAGATCAAGGCCCGACGTCGCAATCTTATGCGTCTTAACCATCCGGATCTGGTGATGCAGAAAGGTGAGGCAGCAATCAGATCTGCCAATCTTCGTTGCCAGGAGATCAATAAGGCTTTTGAATTAATCAAGGCGACAAGAGGAATGAAGTAAATGAAAAATGCTGAATGAAAAACGGCGGAAATACCTGAGTATTTCCGCCGTTTTTATCGTTATATGTAATCTACTTTCGATACAGAGTGAAATGTCCTAAATAGGTTTTATTCAGTTCTGGCACATATATTTCATACCAATAATCTGTAGTAGGAAGATTGTATCCAAGATAAGTGCCATCCCAACCTGTAAAATCAGCTCCTGTTGACTTCATCAATACCTTTCCAGTACGGTCGAAAATTGTAACTATTGCATCTGGATATCTTTCTAACTCTTTGATCTCAAACTTATCATTTACACCGTCTCCATTAGGCGTAACTGTCGGAGCAACCTCAAGTTCATAAAGTGTTGTACGATAAAGAGTGTCTGCTCGGCAACCGTCGTCGTCCTTCACACTGATTCTATAGAACTTTCCGTATGTAATACCAGTAAGAACATTAGACTCCTGGAATCCGTCTCCAAAATTATAAAGATAGTTGCAAGTACCACCCTTCGCATCCACCACAATCTCTCTTGGTCCGCTGTCGTCGATTCTATCAAACTCAACTCTGCCATCCTTGTGAATTGTGATAAACACACTGTCTGTCAAACAAGTGTCGTTCATAGCATAGATTACAAATTCTCCATCTATAGCAGGAATAGACAACGTATGTGTTCTGCCAGCCGACTCACTTGAAACAGCATCTTTATCGCCATTCAAATAAAAAGCGTCAATAGTCTCGTCGTCATTCTGATAAATCTGAATCTTCAAATCCTCTTTACGATTATGGCAAACTGTCGTATCTTCTGTAACAACAGTCATATCTCCGTTGACAAAAGAGAATTTTGTATCCGGACACACTTTATAAATAGTGAAGAATACACTGTCTGTCATCACAGTGTCATTCATCGCATAGATCACAGCAGTACCGTCGACGGAAGGAAGATACAACGTGTATTTATTTCCAGACTTAACGCTTCTGATCGGCTTGTCACTACCCTTTATATAGAAGCCGTTGAGCTCCTCGTCGTCGTTCTGATAAATCTCAATTTTCACATCTTCGTTACGATTGAAATAAATCGTTGAGTCGGCTCTTTTAACTGTAGTGTCACCGTCGACAAAAGAGAATTTCGTGTCTGGAATCACTTTCTTTATAGTAAAATAGACGCTGTCAGTATAACAAGTGTCATTCATCGCATAAATTACAAATGTACTGTCGACGGCAGGGAGATATAAAGTGTGAACTTTGCCCGAAGACTCACTTATTATTTGCTTATCACTTCCCTTCGCATAGAATCCGTCTAAAGTTTCCTTATCGTTCTGGTAAAGTACAATTTTTATGTCTTCTTTACGTTTGAATGATACAATTGTATCCTCATCTATCGCTTTTTCATCATCCTGAACAAAAGAGAACTTCGTTTTTGGACATCTATACTCCGTACAGAAGAATCCCAACGCGTATGGCTCGGTACGGATCGCACAAGGATCATCAGGGAATCCGTTATCCATCTTCTGCTGGTTGACCTCAGCCGACTCAGCAAGAAGAACTCGATAGACTGGTTTATTCTCCCCCTCTTCCCAATGGTATGTGATGACAGTATCCTTCTCTTCTGTCAGAGTCACCCATGGCTCTTTAGGTCCATTTCTTCTCTGCCAAGTAAACGAAGCTGTCGGATATCTGTATCTCCACTCTTCAAGTCCAATCCAATGGGCTGTTCGTCTGCCCTCATCCATTCTACAGTAGAATCCATTTGAAAGGATATGGAATGGTTTATTGTCCACATAGCTACCATGCGAAGGCACACGCACACCACAAATAGAAAATGCCATTTCATCCAATGTGAAAATAGCGTAGTCGCTCATTCTCTTTCCCTCCTCATTAGTCGACTCATAGTCCAACTCGATGACAGCATAAAATCCCTGATTATGGTAGTTTGACGGTGGATCAAAAACCACTGTCGGCTTCACTAATTCAAACTCTTTGAAAGTATAAAAATATGTCTGCGACGCAAGTGTATCGCCCGTTGCAGGATCCAACACTGATATCTTCGGATAGATACGAGTGCCCTCTGGAGTGCCTGAACATCTTAGAAACATATAAAATATATACGACTTGCAGACACAAAGTGGCTGACCACCAGAGAATATACTGCACAACATCGGTTTCTCCATGTTCTTATACTCATCCTTACTCATCATGACAAAAGCAAAAGCGTCTCCACTGTACTGAGTCATTAGTTTAGACGTCGCAGAAGTATCTATAATATTACCCTCTTCATCCTTGACGGAACCAAACTGATAATTATAAGGGCATCCCTTGCAAAACTTTGTATAGATTGCTGAATCCGGATTGGAAACTTGGACATACTGGCCCCACGTCATCTCCTCAGTACCACCTGGAATATATTTGTTCACCTTCATGAAAGTGTCATGTCTGTAGGCATGTGTACCACAAAGACCGAAAGTTTCATATCTGGTACACAAATAATCAGGGTCATATTCACAAGTAGGCTCTGCCTTCATACACTCCAGCCTTTTTGAAATCGTATATTTGACTGACGAATTTGCTGGTTTGCCATTCAGACCGATATATTCGGCATTCTCCTTTGCACTCTTTTCTGTGGCATCCGACACCACAATAGCACGGAAAATAAGATTTTCGTTTCCCTCCACCATCACATGGAGCTCATCCTTGTTCACACCACTCTGTCCTTCTATATTCTCCCAATTACGTCCACCATCAGCACTCTGCTGCCAAAGCACCCAGGCGTATTTGTCCGCCATTCTATAAGCTTTGAACGGCTTATATTTCATGGTGTAGATCGCCTCAAACTCGCAACCATTTCCAAAATCTGAAGCTACCGAAGTCTCGTAAAACTCAAGTCTAGGCAAAGTAGATGCGGCATCTGCACCAACAATCATGCAGAATAATGAGATGAAAACAATTAGAAATCTGTGAATTAGAGGACTAAAACTAGATTTACACATACCCTATATAAAAATTAAAACTTATCACTCAAATTTTTGCAAAAATACTCATTATTAATTAAAAATGAAAAAGATATACAAAAAAAAGACGCGAATAATCGCGTCTTCCAATAAAAATAAAGATATGAGATTATAATTTGTTAAGTGAGTATTCCGCAAATGTTTCGTCGTCGTAAAGAACGATGATCTTCTTGACCGATTTCTCTTTAGTCTTTGAATTTGCATCCAAAATATTCTTATAAAGATCAGATTTTAAGAAATTATCAATGATCTCAGACTCTGATTTTTGGGATGTTACAATTGTTTCAGTTGGTTTCGACGACGGTTCTGACTTAGTTTCTACAATTTTCTCATCCTCTATTGTTGTATCTTCATCGACTTGTGAATCATCTTCCAAATAATCATCTTCCGCCACAATATCATCCGAAGGTTTAGGATCATTATCGAAGATAGTACGATTATTCTGTGCTGTCGACGGTGCAACTACAGATCCAACTGGTTTATTTTCAGCAATATTAAGGTTCACACCACTATTTAGCATTGCACCCGTACCATAAAGCATCCATTCCCATGATATTTCAGGAAAAGTTTCGTGAATTTTCATCACAACATCCAGACTCGGATTATTTCTTCCATTTAATATATGAGATAAAGAGGCAGATTTGATTCCTGTACGTGAAGCAAACACTCCAAGCGACAATCCACTATATTCTTGTATCTTCTTAATTCTGTCTTTCATAACAAAACAATATTAAAATTGCGTTACAATTGTTGTTTTGCAAAGGTAAATACAATTTTATATAAATACAAAAATAAATTTACTTTTTTATATACATTTTACATAGTGTCGTTTTTAATACATCTGTAGCAATATTACATTTGTATTGTATACCGAATTTAACATTTCTATTAGATATTTTGGTAAGTACATCAGATTTATATGTTTTACATTAAGATACAACGTATATTTAATCTAATACATTAAGTAAAATTTATAAAAAACTGAATAATATCTAATTATATTAAATATCTAATATAAAACACCCCTATTTTACAAAAGTTTGGTAAACCTAATCATAATAATTAATCTATAACCTTAAATAACATCGTTCAAAATACTGAGTTTTAATATCATAGATATTACAAATCATACTATAAATAAGTTAATTTTACTTTTGTTTTATACCGAAATTTCATTTACTTTTCTAAAATCACTACTGCTTTTGCATATATCTTTTTATATACGGTTACTTTTGTTGATGCTTCACTTTACAACTAAATTTCAATACAATTGTAATATTTTGATCACTCTCCCACTCTGCCGATTTTTGAAAAAATTCTCATGTCAGAAAATTTGTTAATGACGGGCAGGTTTGATTCCTGCCCATACTTTCAAAAAACATCAGCAGTCTCCAGGATCAAAATTTACTTTTCGGATCTCTTTCCTTTTGACAATACAAAATTCGCATCTTAATGTGCAACTTTTAAGCATACCTTATTGAAAATTCACAAAAATCATAGAAAAAATAGACTTTCAAGCCAATTTTGGCTATTTCGTTAAAATCAGCACAATAGAATTTTACCCATCAATCAAGTATAATTCAACTACTTAACCCCAAAAATCTGCAATTTTAACTCGTTGAGAATCGCATAGAATTCATTTTGTGCATCGTTGACCACATATTTTTTAGTTTTATTAACTCTTATTATCTCTATTTATGATTCTTCATCTATAATACCTCATCAAAAATTGCTATCTTTGACCTGAATTAAAAAGTAGACAAAAACAGTACCGTCTACTCAATGACTTAAATAATTATTTTAATTTTAATTATTAAAGAATGAAAGCAAGACATATTATATTAGCATTCCTACTTTGCATGCTCAACGCAGTCGCATTCTCCCAGGATGCAGTTGATCCGAAAGCCATGACTCTGCTCGACAAAGCAACGTCGTCTTTCAACAAATCAAACAAGAGTTCAAAGATTGATTTCTCTTGCAAGGTTGAGAATACTCAAAGTGGAAAAAAACAAGATTTGAAAGGCTACCTTCTACTTAAAGGTGAGAAATTCAAATTGTCAGTGGCTGGCGTCGATACATATTTCGATGGCAAAACTGAGTACGTCTACATGCCTGAATCTTCAGAGGTTACAGTGAGCGAGCCAGGCAAAGAGGAAGTGAAGAAGATCAATCCAATCCTTGTATTAACTTCTTACAAATCAGGATATAAGATGCTTCATATCGGTGAGACAACAGACAATGGAAAATCTGTTGAGATTGTAGAATTGTACCCAGAAGACAGAAAGAGTCAATACGCTCGTCTTTCTATTTCCGTTGACAAATCATCTATGCAGCCTCACGCTATCAAGCTTCAGGGTAAGAATGGTGTCAACACTACAATCACAGTAGATAAAAACACAGAGATGCCGATTGAAGATCGTCAGTTTGCGTTCGAGTTGAACAGAAAAGATATTGAAATTGTTGATCTTAGATAATAATTAATGACGATGAAAGAGACTACAAAATGCCTTATAATAGGCTCTGGACCAGCAGGTTACACAGCTGCAATTTATGCGTCGAGAGCTAATCTGAAACCGATTCTTATCGAGGGTCTGCTTCCTGGTGGACAGTTGACTCAGACAACAACTGTAGAGAATTTTCCTGGTTATCCAGAAGGTGTCGGAGGCTATGACATGATGGAAGATATGCGTAACCAGGCATTGAAATTCGGTGCTGACATACGCTCTGGATTCGTCACAAAAGTTAGTCTTGAAGGTAAAAAAAAGAGTGTCGTTGTCGACGACGAGATTGAGATCGAAGCTGATTCTGTGATCATCGCAACAGGTGCAAGCGCAAAGCATCTTGGTATCGACGACGAGAGAAAATATGCAGGTATGGGAGTCTCTGCCTGCGCCACTTGTGACGGCTTCTTCTTCCGTAAGAAAACAGTGTTGGTAGTAGGTGGTGGCGACACAGCTTGTGCCGACGCTTTGTATCTTGCCGGACTTTGTCAGAAAGTTTACTTGGCTGTGAGAAAAGACTACTTACGAGCAAGCAAAGTGATGGCGGAACGAGTAGCGTCGCAGGAGAATATCGAGGTTCTTTTCAATCACGAGTTGATCGGAATCGAAGGCGACGGTAAGGTCGAGAAGGCAAATTTGGTCTGCAATAAAGACAACTCAAACAAGAGTATCGACGTCAACGGAATCTTCATCGCAATCGGACATCATCCTAATACTGAATTAGTTAAGGATATCATCAAAACAGATGAAGCCGGCTATATCATCACAAGCAACGGCACTTCACACACAAATATCGAAGGAGTGTTTGCTGCAGGCGACGTGTGTGATCCACGTTATCGCCAGGCAATCACAGCTGCAGCCAGCGGTTGTAAAGCGGCTTTGGATGCTGAGCATTATTTGTTGGAAGCATAAATAATTAAATAAGTATTGAGCTTAGAGTATTGAGCT
>DCIP01000172.1:9535-11366 GCA_002317115.1 Candidatus Scybalocola fimicaballi | reverse complement strand
AGAGTATTGAGCTTAGAGTATTGAGAAAGACGCAATTATTTGCGTCTTTCTTTTTGATTGTATGTGTCAAACGTACCAAACTGCAGTATAAAAAGCCAAAATTGTGGGATTTAGCACCGTCTAATCATATTATTTCCTATATTTGCCACAAAGGATAGGACTTAATTAAATACTCATGAAAAAACTTTATCTAACACTTCTTGCATTGTCGTCTGTGACAATGAATTCCTATGCGGAAAAGAGTCTCTACATTCCTCGTGAATGGCAGAACCGTACAGACACGCTGATCTACAGCGAGAATGATCCCAACAATCAGTACACTTGGTCAAAATCTCGTTCTAAAGAGACTGCCAACTACATTGTCTATTGGGATAACAAGTATGGCAACACAAATCCAACCAACGCGGCTTCTACTTATCGTGTTGATATTGATGATCTTCTGGCTAAGGCTGAGGGCTTCTACGCGATGAATGTCGGCAAACTCGCTTTCTGCGACGAGGGTAATTCCAATGTCTCAAAGTACAAGATGATGATCCTTCTCAACTACACTACCGAGTGGGTTTGCTATGGTGGTGGCTACGACGATGTCATCGGAGCTCTATGGTTGAGCCCAAGCACAAGTAAGCCGGTCGGACACTCTGTGGCTCATGAGGTCGGACACTCATTCCAGTATCAGGTGTATGCGGATTTGAAAGGTTTTGCTGGATTCCGCACCGCTATCGGAAGCGGCTCGACATTCTGGGAGCAGACAGCGCAGTGGCAAGCCAACCAATCGTATCCTGAATTAAAGTGGGATCAGAGTTGGAATCTCTTCAAGAACACTCACAACTATGCCATGACTCACGAGTGGCATCGTTATCAATCGTATTGGTGGCATTACTATCTTGCTGAAAATTACGGCATTGACATCATTGGAAAATTGTGGAGACATAATTCAGGCAAGGGTGTCGATCCAAATCAATCTTACATGAATATGCAGGGTATCGACGCGAATGCTCTCTACCTTGAGTATTTCCAATACGCTATGAAGATGGCGACGGTGGATTTGGATGTTGCACGTGAGGAGGCAGACAAATACTATAATTCTCTTCGTTTCGATTACGTTTCACTTGGTGGCACAAAGCATCAGGTGACATATAGCAGTTGTCCTCAGTCGACGGGATTCAACGTCATCCCTCTTAATGTGCCAAAGGCAGGAACAGAGATCACTACTGATTTCACGTCGTTGGCAAACGGCGCTGCTCTACCACAAGGTGATTCAAAACAGTATTTCGACGGAGAGAAGTTTACTACCGTCAACACAAATACTTACAACGCCATCTCCAACTATTCAAAACGTGGATTCCATCTTGGTTATGTGGCATTAATGAACGACGGTTCACGCCAATATCTGTATGATGAGAAGGTGTATTGTACTGGTTCTGATGCCAATGCTGAGGTGAGCTGCAAGGTTAGTTGCGTGGTGCCAGAAGGAACAAAACGACTATTCTTGGTTGTGTCACCGTCGCCAACAGAATATATCCAGCACAAGTGGGATCAAGAGATCACCAACGATGATCAGTGGCCATACACAGTTGAGTTTACCAACACTAATATCTTTGGTGCGGCCAATATCAACAATGGTCCAATTAGCGATGTAACAATCAATTACGACGTCTACTTTCCCGCTTCATCAAGCGTCTATGTAGGTACAAATATTAAAGTCGACGGTGCAGCAGCATCACTACTTGGCACAGCATTCCAGATGCAGGCGGCATCGGTAGGTGGACTAATGACAGAGTGGAATAATGCGGGTCCAGCCGACGGAAAAGCGATGTTCTACGCAGTGGAT